>JBGSYE010000740.1:0-5850 GCA_041751075.1 Chthoniobacteraceae bacterium | reverse complement strand
ATTGAAGCCCAGCCAGCCGACGAGCCAGAGGACGAGGAGGATTACTGCGATCGTGTAGAGCATACTTCTAAATCGCAGCTCCGGGTGACAGCCGGTCGGGTAAATCGTCAGCAGATTTGGCAAATGGCCATCTTTGTGCGGCCCTCCGGCTGCCCGATTGCGATTTGGAGAAGAAGGCATCGTCTCAGAAACCAAAGTTGGCGCCGCCCACACATCGAAGGGAAAACACCCCATGTTACGTCCGGCCATCGACAGCGAGCGTCCGGTGTAAGATCGCCAGTGATGCGGCAACCCCAATCCGACCTCGAACGGCACTGAGTAGCCTCCTTTTGGAGTGCGGTGCGAAGCGTCAGCGCCACACCGGAAGATTCGAGGATGTACGCCCCCTTTCGACGCTTGATCGCTTCAGCGACTATCCGCCCATCGCTTCCTTGGACGGGAACCCGTGCTGCTCCCGTCCCGGCGGACCTTCAAACTTCGCCGTCGTCTTATACAGTTCGAAGCGTCCATCCATCGCGTAGGTCGCGCATTGCTTCTCGAAGGCCATACGCTCGTCGCGCGGCATCGGCGTGAAGGCGCGGGCGATGCGCAGATTTTCGCGCAGCAAATCCAGCGAATCGATCCCGCTCACCGTCACGGCGACCGGTAGGCTCATGGCGTAGCGGATGGCGTCCTCCGCGCGGATCACGCCTTTCTTCACGGCCTCGGCGGTGCCGTTGAGGCTCTTCATGCCGATGGCCGCGATGCCCTGCTGCTGCACCACGGGCAGCACGCGATGCTGAAAGGAACGGAAGCTCGCGTCGAAGCCACTGAGCGGCATCTGGCAGGCATCAAAGGCGAACCCGCGCCCGAGCATGTCGAGATGGATGTCGGGGTCTTTGTGTCCGGTGAAGCCAATGAAGCGCACCTTGCCCTGCTGCTTCGCCTCGAGGAGCGCTTCGATCGCGCCGCCGGGGGCGAAGTGTCGCGCCGGATCGCCGTAATAGACGACCTCATGAATCTGCCACAGGTCGAGCCGGTCGGTGCGCAGGCGGCGAAGCGATTCTTCGAGCTGCTGCATCGCCACCTTTTTGTCGCGCCCGTGGGTGCAGCACTTCGTCATCAGGAATGCCTTCTCGCGCCGCCCACCGTCCAGCGCCTTGCCCATCAGTTCCTCGCTCTTGCCCTCGTGATATTCCCAGGCGTTGTCGAGGAAGGTCATGCCGCTGTCCACCGCCTCCTGCACGATGCGGATCGCTTCGCCCTCCGTTTTCGCTTCGGCGAAGGTGTGGCCACCGAGCCCGATCGCGGACACGATCGCCTCGGTGCGCCCGAATTTTCGCCGCGGCACCTCGCCCGCCGAGGCGAGATTTTCCGAAGGCGCGATATCCAGGAGCGGTGGTGTCTCCGCGGCAAATCCTTTGCCGGCGGCGCTGGCCGCGAGCGCCACGGCGCTCCACATGAAATCGCGGCGCGAGGGTTGAGAAGAGGGCATGGTCATACTCGGCCTATCGCACCGCGACGCCGGTCTGGATGCTCGCGAATTCCATACATCCGCGCCAGCCTCGCGGAGCGAAATCCGGCAAAGAACTCAAGAACTCAC
Source organism: Chthoniobacteraceae bacterium (assembly GCA_041751075.1). Taxonomy (GTDB): domain Bacteria; phylum Verrucomicrobiota; class Verrucomicrobiia; order Chthoniobacterales; family Chthoniobacteraceae; genus JANNXQ01. The sequence goes on along the minus strand of JBGSYE010000740.1, from coordinate 4,268 downwards.
CATGCGCATCTCGCGATCCTTGCACGGAATTTTCGATTACGTCTTCAGCCTCGTCGTCGCGGCCTCGCCGTGGCTCTTTGGCTTTGCAGACCAGCACATGGCTCCGCAGATCGCGCTCACCTGCGGCATCGTGACTGCGATGTATAGCGCGATGACGGATTACGAGTGCGGCCTGCTTCGCTTCATCCCATTCAGCGGCCACCGCTTTTTCGATCTCGCCGTCGCGGTCACGCTCGGTGGCGCGGCGTGGCATTTCAGCATGGGTGGACGTGCCGCGTGGGTCTTCGGGCTGCTCGGGGCGGTCGGCTTTGCAGCGACGATGCTCACCCGGCGTCCGCGCGACGCCGGGACCGTCGCGCGATGAAAGAGGCGGCCGAGACGCTCTCTGACCACTACGAACCCCAACCCGAGACCCACCATGTTGATCCGAGCCGGTTACGAAATGACCTTCGAACTCGCCGCGGCCACGCCGATGTCGCTGTTGCTGCGGATTCATCCTTCCCGCGAGCAGGACATCCGTTACCAGGACGTGGTCGTCGAACCCGCGGTGCCCATCGAAACTTATCTCGACGGCTTTGGCAATCGCACCGAGCGACTCGTGGCCCCGCCGGGCCGCTTCCGCCTCTGGGCCGATGCGGTGGTGGAGGATGACGGCATGCCCGATCCTGCCCTGCCGCAGGCAACCCAAGCGCCCCTCGAAGCGCTGCCGGCCGCGGCGCTGCCTTTCCTGATGAGCAGCCGCTATTGCGAAGTGGATCGATTAAACGACGTGGCCTGGCAACTCTTCGGCCACACGCCTCCAGGCTGGGCGCGTGTGCAGGCCATCTGCGACTGGGTGCATGGCCATGTGCGCTTCGGCTATGGCTTCGCCCGGGCCACCAAGTCCGCGGTCGATACCTTCATCGAACGGCAGGGCGTCTGCCGCGACTTTACCCATCTCGCCGTCTCCTTCTGCCGCTGCATGAATATCCCTGCGCGCTACGTGAGCGGTTATCTCGGCGACATCGGCGTGCCGCCGCTGCCGTGCCCGATGGACCTTTCCGCGTGGTTCGAGGTATGGCTCGATGGTGCGTGGCGCACCTTCGACGCGCGGCACAATCAGCGCCGCATCGGCCGCATCCTGATGAGCACGGGCCGCGACGCGACCGACACCGCCTACACCACCGCCTATGGGAAGGGTACACTGGTCTGCTTCAAGATCTGGACCGACGAAATCGCCGAACATCAAGCGCCCCCCCGCGTGATCCAACCCGGCGGAAATGAAAACCCTCTTAAAGCCGACCCCGGACGGTTGAATGGCCGCGAGGCGGGAATGGCCGCTGGAGTCACCACTGCGTAAAGCCTCCACGAAACCGTGCTTCCGTACGGGAAGTAGAGGGCCGGTGCGGCGCTCAACTTTCGGACCGATCCCGCAAATCGCGCACCCGAGCATGCGCGCCTCGGATGGTCGAGCGTTCGCCCCGATGCCCCTCTCAGGTTGTCTCCGCAATGGGCTTTCGCCAAAATCATTTCGCTCCACTGACTATTGCCAACTCCCGATCGAGGTGCTGGACGCCGTGGGGCGGTCAAAAATGATCAAGGAACGCCCGGTGTCTGTCCCCCTGACCGCGCCGGGCGTTTTGCTTTTCATTCAAGGGCGTCTCCAAGCGCATTCCCTGCTGGCCACCGCATCCATCGCCGTCGCCATCGGTAGCTACGTGATCGCCGTGGGCGTCACGCTGCCCAGCCTCTTCGTGCTGCATACCCTGCGTAAACTGGAGTGTTCCGCCAAGCCGCGGACCTAGCTATAGATCGCCGAATCTTCATGCCTGCCAAAGCTCAGTTCGCCAATGAAAGTTCCGAAGACGGTGAGTTTGTCCGTCAGGAGGATGCCTTTCGGGAATGGGTGTCCGCCGATGGCACGACGCCCTATCCGGTCGAGGCCGGCCGCTACCATCTCTAGGTCTCGCTGGCCTGTCCGTGGGCCAGTCGCACGGTGATCGTGCGCCGACTCAAAGGTTTGGAGGATAACGTGGGGATAACCATTGCCGACCCCGTGCGCGATGAGCGCGGATGGGCCTTTCGCGACGGATCGGGCCACAGCGCAGATGCCGCCGAACACTTTGCCTTTCTCAGTGAAGCTTACCGGCTCACCGATCCCGCATTCCGCGGGCGAGTCACGGTGCCGGTGCTCTGGGACCGCGAGACCCGGGGCATCGTGAATAACTCCGAGGATGACATCTGCCGAATGTTCGATGGCGTCTTTGCGCCGCTCGGCCACGGCGGCCCAGGGCTCTTTCCGGCCGATCTCGAACCGCAACACACGGAGACGGCGCAGTTCCTTTACGAGAAGGTGAATAACGGAGTGTATCGCGCAGGATTCGCCCACAACCAGCGGACTTACGAGGCGGCGTGTCGGACGCTCTTCGATGCACTGGATGAATTGGAAGGCCGCCTCGCCCATGGCCGCTTCCTCTTCGGTAGCCGCATCGTCGAAGCCGACTGGCGGCTCTTCTGCACCCTCGTCCGTTTCGATGCCGTCTATCACGGCCATTTCAAATGCAACATCCGCCGCATCGTGGATTACCCCAATCTGCATGGCTGCCTGCGCGATCTCTACCAACAGCCCGACATCGCCGAAACCGTGAACTTCGATCACATCAAGCGCCACTACTACATGACGCACGACGAAATCAATCCCACCCGCATCGTCCCGCTCGGCCCCGCCCTGGATCTCACCGCCCCGCATGGCCGCGGGGAAAGTCGTCCCGGGCTTTAGCCCGTCCAACCGCGCCTTGAAGGGCGAATCGTGCGGACTGCGAGTGACGCCTGGCGGGCTGGAGCCCGAGGCTCCTCTACAGCCACGCTCCCAGCCTTCCGCGATTCCGAGAGCATGCCCACTCCCGAAAAATCCCGCTTCCCGGAGCCAGAACGCCCAACGACGAAAGCCACGATGGATCAGCCGCAGGAAGAATTCATCGCCGACGAAGCCAACACGAAGGAAGTCGACGAACCGAACCCCGACAAGCCCAAGGCGGAACCCGAACGCCGCCTCGCAACCGAACGGCGATCGACCGCGTGAAGCCCGCAAAATGGTGCGCGGTACAGGGTTCGAACCTGTGACCCCTACCGTGTCAAGGTAGTGCTCTACCACTGAGCTAACCGCGCATGGCTGAGAGGGCGGGAAAGTAGGCGGGTTCGATTTTTCGGGCAAGGGTCTTTTCCGGCCTCGCGCCGCTCCCGGCTGGGTGCGGAATTTTCCACTCCCCATCCGCGGCTCCGGCAGCGCACATTGCTCGCCCTCGCATGAAAATCATCCGCTACGAATCTCCCGAAGGTGAACTCGGTTACGCTGCTTTCAATCCCGATGGCACCGCGACGAAGCTCACCGGCTCGCTCTTTGAAAAACTCGAGCTCACAGACGAACCGGCGAAGGTGGCGCGGCTGCGCGCGCCGCTCGAGCCGGCGGCGATCCTCTGCATCGGGCTGAACTACCGGAAGCACGCCGCGGAGACGAATGCGCCGCTGCCGAAGTTTCCTGTCGTCTTCTGCAAGAACCCCGCGAGCGTGCAGGATCCGGAGGGCGTGATCGAGCTGCCGCACTGGCTCGCGAGCGGGCAGGTGGATTACGAGTGCGAGCTGGCCGTAGTGATCGGCAAGCGGGCGAAGAATGTGGCGCGCGAGAAGGCGACGGAATACGTGCTCGGCTACACCGCGGCGAACGATGTGAGCGCGCGCGACTGGCAGAAGGACGGCGGCGGCGGGCAGTGGTGCAAAGGAAAATCCTTCGACACCTTCTGCCCGCTCGGGCCATGCATCGTGACACCCGACGAACTGAAGCGTCCGAACTCACTCGGCATCTCGACGATCGTCAACGGCGTGGTCCTGCAAGACTGGCACACCGACGACATGATTTTCGATGTCCCGATGCTCATCGAATTCCTGAGCGGCTCGATGACGCTCCTGCCCGGCACGGTGATCCTGACCGGCACTCCGCACGGAGTCGGCATGGCGCGCTCACCGCAACGGTGGCTGGAGCCCGGAGATCTCGTCACCGTCACAATCGAAGGCATCGGGAAGCTGAGCAATACGGTGATCGACGAGCCCTGCTCGGGCGCCTCGAGTTTCCATTTGTAAATGCGGATGCGGATTCGATAGTCCGCGCATGGAAACACTCCAACTCCTCGGTGTGGCGCTGGGGCTCGCCTCCCTCGCCGGACTCAATCTTTACCTGACCGTCTTTGCGACGGGCCTCTCCATCCAGCAGCAGTGGCTCGATGTGAGCCAGA
>JBGSYE010000739.1:0-3966 GCA_041751075.1 Chthoniobacteraceae bacterium | reverse complement strand
TGGCCGGCCGTGGCCTCCGCAGGCGGGGACGCCCGCGGGCCCGCACAGGCTGGGAAGCCTGTTTTCCAGAGCCGGGGTCCGCTCGTTCATTTCACCAAACGCTCGCCATCGTCGCGCGGGTTGCCGTAATGTCGCCGTGCCGGCGAGAATCATGGACCCTTCCCCCCCAGATCCCATTCGCGTCCTTTTAATCGAGGACTGCCCGGGCGACGTATTCCTGGTGCGCGAGATGGTGCAGGAGAGCAAGTCGCCGATCTTCCGCGTGGTGGCGCAGTGCGAACGGCTCGACGCCGGGATCGAGATGATGCGCGCGGGCGGCGTCGATGTGGTGTTGCTCGATCTCACGTTGCCGGACTCGCACGGTCTCGAAAGTTTCACCCGCGCACACGCCGCCGCGCCGGAGCTGCCGATCGTGGTGCTGAGCGGCATCGACGACGAGGAATTCGCCGCGCAAGCGCTGCATCTGGGCGCGCAGGAATATCTCGTGAAGGGCCGCATGGACATGCACCTGCTCCAGCGCGCGCTCCGCTACGCGCTCGAACGTTCCCGCAGCGAGGCGCAACTCGCGGGCGAACGCGAACTGCTGGACACGCTGCTCGAAAACATCCCCGACCGCATTTATTTCAAGGACGAGCAGAGCCGCTTCATCCGCATCAACCGCGCGCTCATGCGGCTCTTCAATCTCGAACGGCCCGAGCAGGCCTACGGCAAAACGGACACGGATTTTTATGGCGGCGACCACGCGTCCGATGCGCTCAATGACGAGCGGCAGGTCATGGAAACGGGCGAGCCCATTCTCAACAAAGTGGAGTTTGAGACGCTCTTCGATGGCACCCGCACCTGGTCGCTGACCACCAAGCTGCCGCTGCGCGACCGGGCGGGGCGCATCGTCGGAACGTGCGGGATTTCGCGCGAGATCACCGACCTCAAAGAGATGGAGGACCGCCTGGCCTCGGAGCGCAATCTCCTCCGCAACGTCATCGACAATCTCCCCGACTCGATCTTCCTCAAGGACACCGAGGGCCGCTACCTGCTCGATAACCTCGCGCACTACCGCAGCATCGGCGCCAGCGAAGCGCGCGAAGTGCTCGGGCGGACGGTGTTCGACTTTTTTCCCGACGAACTGGCGGAGCATTTCCACGAGACGGATCTCGAAATCCTGCGGACCGGCGAGCCGCAACTGAACCACGAAGAGCGGACCTTCAACATCCGCGGCGAGCCGCGCTGGCTGCTCACCACCAAAGTGCCGTGGCGCGATGAAAGCGGCGCGATGCTGGGCGTGCTCTGCATCTCGCGAGATGTGACTGAGCAAAAGCAGGCGCAGGAAAACCTGAGCCAGGCCTACGCGGAACTGGCCCGCAGCCGCGAGGAAGTGCTCGCCGCGATGGCCAAGCTCCAAAGCGCGCACCAGCAACTGCGCGAGGTGCAACTGCAATTCGTCGAAGCGGAGAAGATGAAATCCATCGGGCGGCTCGCTGCCGGCGTCGCGCACGAGGTGAAGAACCCGCTCGCGGTGATCAAGATGGGCGTCGATTTCCTCAGCCAGCAGCCGCTCGGCGACGACACCACGCCGCTGATCCTCAAGGAAATGGCGGACGCCGTGCAGCGCGCCGATACCGTGATCAGCGGGATGCTGGATTACTCGCGGCCGAAGCAGCTCGAAGTGCAGCGCGAGGATCTCAACGCCATCGTCGCAAAGGCGCTCGTGCTCGTCCGCGGCGAAGTGAAACCGAAGACCCGCATCGTGCGCGAGCTGGAAACCGCCCTCCCGGCGCTCGCGCTCGATGGGGCGAAGATCAGCCAGGTCTTCATCAATCTGCTCGCCAACGCGCTGCACGCCATGGACGAGGGCGGCACGCTCACGATCCGCACCTTTGCGAAGCAGCTCACCAGCGTTGGCTCGAATGTCGGCGACAGCCGCGCCGGGAATCTGCGCGTCGGCGGCCAACTGGTCGTGGCGGAGATCGACGACACGGGCCATGGCATTCCCGAGGAAAAACTCGGCAAGATTTTCGAGCCCTTTTTCACCACCAAACCCACCGGCAAAGGCACCGGCCTCGGACTCTCCGTCGTGAAGACGATCGTCGATCTGCACGGGGCCACGATCGACATCCGCAACCTGCCCGAGCGCGGGGCGCGGGTGACAATCATGTTTCAAGTGTGAGCGAAGTGCGTTTATGATCCCGCCACGCAAATCCCCCCAGACCGGTGAGATCGCTGGAGTGGCGGGAACCTGAGAGCGAGTCAGCCAACCCCGAAAAATCCCCACGTCATGGAATCCCGCAAAAAGCGCATCTTTATCGTCGATGACGAGTCCGGCTTCACCCGGCTCCTCAAGCTCACGCTCGAACGCACGGGCAAATACACCGTCCGCGAAGAGAACGACGGCACCAAGGCCTGGCTCGCCGCGCGCGAGTTTGCGCCGGACATCGTGTTCCTGGATATCGTGATGCCCCAGATCGACGGTGGCGACGTGGCGCAGCAAATCCGCAGCGACCCGGCGCTCGCCAGCGTGCCGATCATTTTCCTCACCGCCATCGTCTCCGAGCGCGAGACCTCGCGCGAGATCGGCGGCTTCCCCTTCCTCGCCAAGCCGGTGAGCCTGGACTCCATCAGCGCCTGCATCACCGAGCACCTCGGCGAATGATCAGAGCGCGGTGCCAGGCTTGGCGCCGGTGTCCCCCTGCCGCAGGCCGATTGTCGCCGGGTGCTCAGTAAGCCGTCTTCGGCGGGAAGATCATCTGCCAGGCCGTGTTGGCGATGATGCCGATATCCACAGCCAGCGACCAGTTTTCCAGATACAGCACGTCGGCGGAGAGGCGGTTGGCGATGTCGTCGGGCGTGATGGCTTCGCCGCGGAAACCGCGCACCTGCGCCAGCCCGGTGATACCCGGCCGCACGAAGGCGCGGATGTGATAATTGGCGAGGAATTCGGCGAACTGCTCATTGTGCTCCATGAGATGCGGACGCGGGCCGACGATGCTCATCTCGCCGCGCAGGACGTTCACAAATTGCGGCAGTTCGTCGATGCTGAGCCGCCGGAGCCAGCGTCCCGCCGGGTAGATGCGTTCATCCTCGCGCGTGGCCTGCCGCGCCTGATCGTGATTCGCGTAGTGCATCGTGCGGAATTTGAAAATCTCGAAGCCGACATTCTGGAGGCCCGCGCGCGTCTGTTTGTAGAAGAGAGGGCCGGGCGATTGCATCCGCTGGAAGCACCATACGGCCGCGCTGATCAGCGGCAGCACGCCGACCGCCACGGGCAGCGCCACCGCGATGTCGAGGGCGCGTTTGGCGGCGCGGTTGAGCGGATTTTCGAGCGGCTCCTGCCGCATCGTGATGAATTGCAGGCCGTCGTCCTCGATGTGGATGACCGGGTGGCGCAGCCGCTCTTCGAGATCGCTCAGGATCATCAGGCGCACGCCGCGGCGATTGCAGATGGAGGTGATGTGCGAGTGCGTGTGCAGGACGAGCGGCAGCCCGAGCACGATCACATGTGTGGCACCGGTCTCGCGCACCACGCGGTCGATGTCTTCCGAACCGCCGAGCACCTCCAGGCCATGCACCACTTCCGGCGTGTCGTCGTCGCACAGGAGACCCACGGCGCGCAGACCGAAGTCGCCTTTGCGTTCCATCCAATCCTTGAGCGCCGGCACCCGTTTGCTCGCCCCCACCAGCAGCGTGCGCTGTTCGTGAACGCCGCCGAAGACATTGCTGGCGAGCAGCCGCGGCAGCCGCTTGTTGCTGATGAGCAGGATGGGATACAGCGCGGCCACGAAGGTGACCAGGAAGGCGCGGGAGAGCATCGGATCCTTCAGCAGCGTGACGGTGAGGCCGAGCACGGCGAGCACCACCAGGGTCTGGCGCAGGGCGATCGGGTGCAGCCTCACCAGGCTGCGCTCGTAGAGGGCGGTGCGCACGCGCGCGCGGTCGCGCCGGATGGATTCCACGGCCAGCGTCACGGCGACC
>JBGSYE010000738.1:0-2433 GCA_041751075.1 Chthoniobacteraceae bacterium | reverse complement strand
TGGACTATTCGCCGCCCCACCCCGAAAGGGTGGCGACAGGTCCTCCGACACCCCTCTGAACAGCGCCATTTTCCTAAAAAGAAACACTTCGTCCTCAATGCTCCAACCCGCCCCACAGTTCATCATCGCATCGGTCTTCGTCGCGGGCACAGACGCGGGTGCGGAGCCGTTGCTAGAGGTGCACGACGGTGACGGGCACGGGGCGCACGCGGAACATCATTCGGTGTCGATGACGGCCGAGGGGCCGCATCCCGCGCTTCCTTGGTTTACGAATTCCATGCTCGTGACGGTGATCGTCACAATCGCGCTGGTGATCTTTTGCCGGAATGCCACCAAGGCGGTGTCTCTGATCCCCTCCGGTCTGCAAAACTTCTTCGAGATGATGGTGGAGGGCCTCTACGATGTGTTTGAGGGCATCGTTGGCCGGCACATGATCGCCAAGTGCTTCACGCTCCTCGCCACGCTTTTCATCTTCATCCTCTCGGCGAACTGGTTTGGACTTTTCCCGGGTGTCGGCACGATCGGGTTTGGTGAAAAGAGCGGTCCGCTGAGTCTCAGCGTCATGGAGACTCCGCTGCTGCGACCGTCCTCCGCAGACCTGAACATGACGCTCGCGATGTCGTGTCTGTTCATGGTCCTCTGGTTCTATTGGACGATCAAGGAGATCGGTGTCGGCTCCTTCATCGCGCACATCTTCGCGCCAAAAGGCGGGCTAAAGGGCGCGATGGCCTTGGCGCTCATGCCGCTTTTCCTCTTCGTCGGTGTGATTGAGATCATCTCGATCGCATTCCGCCCCGCCTCGCTTTCGCTGCGACTTTTCGGAAACGTCTTCGCCGGCGAGACGCTGCTGCATGAAATGGGCGGGCTCGGCGATGCGGCCGGCGCGCCGTGGTCCTACATTCTCTCGGTTATCATTCCGCTGCCGTTCTATTTCCTTGAGCTGCTGGTCGGGCTGTTGCAGGCGTTTGTATTCGCACTTCTCTGTGCCGTCTATATCCAGCTCAGCACCGCGCACGACGAGGACGAGCATCACGCGCCTGCGGAGGCTCACTAGAAAAGGCGAACCACTTTACATACCACCCCTTTTTCCGTCGGGACCATGTCAATGAATGTGGGCGGCGGAAGAAAAACCACTGAAACATAGAAAGACGACACAATGATTGATCTACTACCCGTAATGGAAACGCTGCCCGTGCTCGCACAGGCGGCGGAAGCAGCAACTGCTGGCGTTGGCAACCTCACCCTCGGTATCGCGGGTGCGGGCGCAGGCATCGGCATCGGCATGATCGGCGCGAAGGCGGCCGAGGCCGTTGGACGCAACCCCGGTGCTTCCGGCAAGGTGCTAACCATCAGCATCATCGCTATGGCGCTTGCAGAGGCCATCGCGATTTACGCGCTCATTATCGCATTCCGCGGTTAAGCAGCGTCGAAAATCCCGGGCTGCTCCGTCGTGAACGGCGGAGCAGCCCAACCCTCCCTTTTCGATTTTCCCATGGAAACGCTTACTCAAATTCTTGGCGACTTCGGCGTCACCTGGCCCAAGTTTCTCGCTCAGCTCATCCTTTTCATCGCGGTCTATTTCGTCCTGAGTAAATTCGCGTTCCCGCCGATCATCGCCATGCTCGAAGAGCGGCGTAAGCGGATCGAGCAGGCCCAGAAGGATGCCGAGGAAATCAAGAAGCAGCTCGCCGATGCGGAGAAGCGGCACCAACAAATCCTCGACAAGGCCAATGGCGAAGCGCAGCGCATGATCGACGAGGCGCGCATGAGCAGCTCGGCATTGAGCGAAAAGAAGCAGCAGGAAGCCATCGCACAGGCCGAGGCGATCATCGCGAAAGCCCGCGAGGCCACCACTCGGGAGCACGCCAAGATGCTCGCCGATCTCCGGTCCGAAGTCGGACGGCTCGTGGTGGATACCACCGCGAAGGTCACCGGCAAGGTTCTTACGCCGGAAGATCAGCGCCGACTCTCCGAAGAGACCGCCCGCCAAGTCGCGGCCTAATCGCCGCCTCGTCCATCCCCGATGAAACTTTCCAAGGAGTCCCGCAAAATCTCGAAGGCGCTGTTCCGCAGCAGCTTCACCGACGGCATGCTCGACGAGGCGAAGGTGCGAAACATAGTGGACTCGGTGATCGAGGCTAAGCCGCGCCACTATTTCGACGTGCTCAAGAATTTCCAGCGGCTTGTGCGGCTGGAGATGCAGAAGCATCAGGCCACAATTCAAAGCGCCGAGCCTCTTTCCGCCAGCATCGGAAAGAAGGTGGAAGCCGATCTCCGTGCCAAACATGGGCGGGATCTCAATATCGAATACAAGGTAAACCCTGCGCTGATCGGCGGCATCCGCATCCAGATCGGCAGCAATGTGTGGGATGGCAGCGTCCAGGCCCGTCTCGCACGTCTCAAGGAACAACTCAACTAACCTCTCCACCTTCC
>JBGSYE010000737.1:0-2753 GCA_041751075.1 Chthoniobacteraceae bacterium | reverse complement strand
CCTGCCGCGCCTCGCCCAGCCGCTGCTCCATTTCCTCGAGACCGTGCCGCTGCCCCGCCAGCTCCGCCTCCTGCCCTTCGATCTCCGCCGACTGCGTATCGTGCGAGGCCCGCAGGCGCTCGATCTCCGCCTGCGCCGCCGCGAGCGAGGCGTCCAGCTCATCGTAGCGCCGGCGCGAGAGATGCGTGTCGAGCGTCCGCAAATCCGCGATGAGCGACTGATAGCGCCGCGCCTTTCCCGCCTGCCGCTGCAGCGAGCCGATCTGGCGTTTCACCTCGCGGATGATGTCCGTCACGCGCAGCAGATTCGCCTCCGTCGCCTCCAGCTTGCGCAGCGCCTCCTTGCGCTGGCTCTTGAACTTCGTGATCCCCGCCGCCTCCTCGAAAATCGCCCGCCGATCCTCCGGCTTCGAGCTCAAGATCAGGTCGATCTTTCCCTGCTCCATGATCGAATACGCACTCCGCCCGATCCCCGTATCCATGAAAAGCTGATGAATATCCTTCAGTCGGCAGGGCGTTTTATTGAGCAGATATTCCGAGCCGCCGTCGCGGAAAACCCGGCGCGTGATCCGCACCTCGTTCCAGTCCACCCCGAGATCTTTTTCGCAATCCGAGAAAGTCATCGACACCTCCGCCATGCCGACTGCCGCGCGCGAGTCCGTGCCCGAGAAAATCACATCCGCCATCTCGCCGCCGCGCAGCGCCTTGGCCGATTGCTCGCCCAGCACCCAGCGGATGGCATCGAGCACATTCGATTTCCCGCACCCATTCGGCCCGACGATGGCCGTGACGCCGCGGTGGAAATTGAGCGTCGTCTTCGCGGCGAAAGACTTGAAACCGAAGAGTTCGAGGGATTGGAGGAACATGGGGGAATTTATGATTTACGATTTATGATTTGCGATTTTCGGATGCTCAGAGCTCCGACAGTGCTCGGCCAGCGATAGTGGTGGAAAACCCACCCGGCAAGGCGAAAACCACCATTCAGAGTGTTTTCACCTACCTTCAACCACAAGATGTGGGGGTTTCTTTCGCAGGCGCTAACCAGCCAGCCGGCCGACTTCTCGATAGCGGCGGGAGACTTCCACGTATTTCTGCGCCCAGCTTTTCAACGCGCGTTGCTCGTTTTCGTCGAGAGTGCGCACGACTTTCGCGGGTGAACCGAGGACGAGTGAGCCGAGCGGGATTTTCGTGTGCATCGTCACGAGGGCGTTCGCGCCGATGATTGAGCGCGCACCGATTTCCACGCCATCGAGCAGGGTGGCTCCCATGCCGACGAGCACCTCATCGGCGACGGTGCAGGCGTGCAGGATGGCGCGGTGGCCGACGGTGACGTATTCGCCGACGGTCACGCCGTAGTCGTCGGCGAGGTGGACGACCGAGCCGTCCTGAATGTTCGAGCGCGGCCCGATGCGGATGGAATTGATGTCGCCGCGCAAAACCGCGTGGAACCAGACGCTCGACTCCTCCGCGAGCTCGACATCGCCGAGCACGACGGCTCCCGGCGCGATGTAGGCGGTCGGGTGGATGGCGGGGATTTTGGTGAAATGCTGGTCGAGTTGTGCGTCGGTTTTCATGGGGCGATGTTGCGCGGCGCGGGCGGGTGATTGCAATCGGGCGTCGAGCGGAGCAGCATTTGTCCATGAAAAATCTCGCCCTCCCCACCATCCTCGTGCCGATCGATTTCTCGGATGTGACCAGTCGCGTCATCGACACCGCCGTAGCTTTCGCGTCGAAATTTCAAAGCCGCATCGTGCTGCTCCACATCGCGGAGCCGGAGCCGGAGTTTGTCGGTTTCGAGCCGGGTCCGCAGACCGTGAGGATAGCTGTGGCGCATGATTTCAAAGCCGAGCACCAGCGGCTGGATGAACTCAAAAACCAAGTCGCGGCGGAAGGTCTGGATGCGATGGCTTTTCAAATCCAGGGGCCGTTGGCGGAGAAGATCCTGCAGCAGGCGACCGAGCATGAAGCGGCGCTCATCGTCATGGGTTCGCACGGGCACGGAGCGATTTACAATCTGCTCGTGGGGAGCGTGACCAGTGGTGTTCTAAAAAGTGCGAAGTGCCCGGTGGTCGTCGTTCCGAGCAGCAAGGTGGAGTAGGCAGCGGAAGGCCGCTTTCAGGAACTCTTCGCCAGGAAGAAGGTGCGCTGGCGGGGGGTGACTTCGCGACCGAGTTTTTCGAGGACGAGGAGCATGTCTTCCCAGACTTTCCGCTTCTCGCCGAGCGACTGATTCCGCAGCAGATACGCGGGGTGATAGGTGGCCATGAGCGGGATGCTCTCAAACTCATGCCAGCGTCCGCGGAGTTGGTTCATCGGGTCGGTTGCGCCGAGCAGGCCCTGCATCGCGGTGGCTCCGAGGGCGACGAGGACGCGGGGGCGGATGATGGCGATCTGCTCTTTCAAATAAGGAAGGCAAGTCTCCATCTCCGGCACGGTGGGTTTGCGGTTGCCGGACTTGCCGGCGGGCATGTCGGGGCGGCACTTGAGCACGTTCGCGATGAAAACGTCGCCGCGCGCGAAGCCCATCGTCTCGATGATTTTGGTGAGGAGTTGTCCGGCTGCGCCGACGAAAGGTTCGCCCTGGAGGTCTTCATCCGCGCCGGGGGCTTCGCCGACGAACATCAGCTCGGCCTTCGGATTTCCCACGCCGAAGACGACTTGTGTGCGCGAGGCGGCGAGGTGCTCGCACTTTACGCAGGGGAGGACGATCTCGCGCAACGCGGCGAGCGGATCGCCGGGCGTGGCGACGGGAGC
>JBGSYE010000736.1:0-3648 GCA_041751075.1 Chthoniobacteraceae bacterium | reverse complement strand
CGGATGTCAATCCGGTCCGAAGCAGCTGCTCGGTCACCTGTTTGTCCAGCTCCGAGCGGTCGAATACTTCGTATGCCTCGATCTTCGCAAATTCCAGTTCCAGCGCCGCGGCGAGGTCCCTGCTTCCATCGTCGGCAACCACTGCGACGCGAACTTTGTCCACAGCGGGCCGCTTTGTGCGTGAGACTTCCGGCAGTGGAAGCAACGACATGGTGGTGGCCCGCGCGGGGAAAGCCGGGGCTTCTTTCGTCGCAGGATCGACTGCCGCCCTTGCCGCGGGCTTTGCGCCGGCCTGCAGCAGTTTCTCGTAGTAAACGATGCTTCCATCCGAATCGGCAAAGGCCAGGGCATTGTCCAAAGCCTGTTGGGGCGGCGACCTCTCGAGCAGCAAATCCAGAATGAACTGTGAGTCGCGTGCAACCGCGATGCAAAGGGGCTGGTTTCCCTCGATATCATCGGTGCGCCAGTCGATCCGCGCTCCGCTCTCGAGCAATGCCCGCGCAACCGCGGGGCGGGGACGAAAGATCGCTCGAAGGAGAGGAGTGGCTCTGGAGTCACCGCCGTCATTTATGTCCTGGCCTTTCGCCAGTAGGAGGCCAACCATTTCTGCAGTCTCCGCGTACATAAGCGGAGAATGATGCGCCACCGGGTCGCGTTCGAGGGCCGCGCCGTGATCCATAAATAATTGAACGGTCGGCACGGAACCGGATGCAATCGCGCTGTAAAACGCGCCCATCCCCCCGCTCGGTGATTTTAGGAATGAATATCCGGGCGGTTTCGTCTGTAGAAGTGCTTTGCAAAATTCTGCCTGACCCCGCGCGGCCGCGCATATCAGAGGGTCCACTGGCGATTTCTCCTTTGTCATCTTCCACGGCTCGGCCCCCTGCTTGATGAGAAACTCCGCGAGGTCCAGATAGCCGGCTCGGACCGCATTTACCAAAACCGTGGTTTTCATTATGGGGCTCACCACATTGATGTCCGCTCCGCCCGCGAGCGCCTCTTCCACCGCGGCGCGGTCGTTGCGCGCCACCGCATCGAAGAGCTGCTTGTTCGCTTCGGAAAACTCGGCAGAAAACAGCGCAAGCTTGAGCGAAGCCGAGATCGCGGCAAACAGAAGCAGCCGTTTTGTCATCGTGGGTCGATCCGCGTGAGGAGGGAGGGGGGCGATCGAAAAGGGCGATGTTGCGTCATCCGCCTATTTCTCCCCGGCGACCCGCCGGACCAGACGCTCGGCTGTTGCCAGCCCGACTTTTTGCAGGGCCGATTTCGCGGCGACATGCTCGGCGACATCGATGGCGCCTGCGGTTTCGCGATCGACCCAGTGACTGCCGCCATTGCGCGTGTCACGCACCTTCGTTTCGATTCTGGCCCGGCAGGAGATCAGGTTGCCCTTGCGCATGCCGAACTCGGAAAAAGCCTCGCCCGTCACCGTGACCTCGGCGTTGTCATCGAGAATCGTGAAGCCGAGGGCGTCGAGCACCCGCTTCATTTCCGTCTCCGCCGCCGGGTCGGGAACGCGGCGGGTGAGATGCTCCTCCGGGATGGCCACTGCAACAGTCGGCAGCTGCTTTCCCTCGACCAGTGGTCGGAGCTGTGCAACCACGCTCTCCATCGTCACCGGCTCGCCCACCAGCGCCTTGCGATTTTCCTGCACGATTTTCGAAATCTGCGCGGCCAGTGCCTCGCTCGCAGCATCGAAATTACCGTCGCTGGGAAGATCCGCCGTCGCCACGAAGACACGCCCGGTCGTCGTGCCGATCACCTTGGCAATTGCCTTGTTTTCCTTTCCGGCGCTGATCACCCGGCCGGTGATCAGCGTTTGCGCGCCCAGCATCAATCCGGCCTGGGAGGCGGTTTCCGCGCTCACGGCCCCGGAGAGACCGAGCTCCATTTCACCCAGGGCCTTTTCTATCTCGGCGCGTTCGACCGTCAGGATGTTCGGAGAAGAGGACAAATGGGCGCCCGTCAATTCCGCCAACGCCTGGCCCTGCTCGGTCTCCATGCTCTTGGGAGTGGTGAAAGGAAAGATCGCCATCGTGGTGGCCTGCGGCTCCTGGGCCGTGGCCATGGAGGGAATGATAAACGCAGCGAAAGCTGCGGCGCAGCCGACGGTCAACGAGGATTTTGTAATGTTCATGGAGTGGTTTCTGTGAGGACTTCAGTAAGGAGTTGGAGAAGCTCGTATTGCTGCGCTGGGTTCAGCGTTTCCTGAGTGCGCCATGAGGCGGGAACCGAAATAATCCAGTCGCGTCCGCTTGGTCGCGCCGTGAGCGAATCGCGCGCGTCATCGGGTGGCCGTGAAACAATCAGGACGGCCTCCGACGTGGTGCGCGCCTGCAATGCCGCGTCGCGCGGACCAACGATCAGGCGTTGCCCATCCCGTGAGGCGCGGGTCTGAAGCTTCTTTTGCACATCTCGCACCCATGCCTCCCACGACGCTCCTGCGTCGCCGGCTGTGACGGCTTCATTAATCCCGATGTGTCCAAGTTGTTCCGCGGCGTAGTTCACCGGGAGCACGGTTGCCGGGACGATTGTCGCTTTTTTGAAGCCCGGCAGCAAAACTTGAATGAGAACATTCGTTGGGGCGGAAGGCTCCGCGATTTTGATTGGAATCTCGAGTGTCCGAGCCGAGTCGTCATCCTTCTTGATTGGCGCCTGCCCATCCCCAATTGGAGCCGCCACCGCACCCGCTCGCCGCACGACGCGATAGGTCGCCTCGGCGTCCGCATCCACGACAATCGGGACGAGCAAATTCGCGTGCAGATCTTCCGTCCAGAAATAAGCGGGACCGACAGCGTGTTGAACGCGCGGTTTATCGGGCTTGTCTTCAGCCGAAGCCGACGCCCCTCCCGCCGTCAGCCAGCACAATGCGGCACCAGCGGCGAGAAGCCATTGCCGAAAATTCCGCACACCCGAAAAAGTATGGCCCTCGCGTGTCTCTCCTCCGCTCATGCCGCGAATCTTAAGCATCTTATCGCCGCAGTCGAGATACTTCGCAACCGGAGACGGCGGGGCGCGCCGCGGGAGATATAGCGCGGCGCGCCCGTAATGCCCCGACCGCCTATTTGGTGTTCGCCACACCGATCACGCCGCACGCCACGCGGCCGCCCGCGTCCCCCGTCGGCTGACTTTTCAAATCATCCGCGTCTGCATGCACGATGAGACCCCGGCCCAGAATGGAGGTGGGCCCCTCGAACTTCAGAAAGTCCGCCTTCATGTCCACCTTTGCCACGCCGCTGTCGTCGGCCTCGATGTTGCCGAGGTCGCCGATGTGATGCTTGTCAGTAGCCGGCGCTCCGTGCGGCGCATCGGTGGGATTGAAATGCCCGCCTGCCGACGTCGCATCGGGAGCGCTGCAGTCGCCGAACTCATGCACGTGGAACCCATGCTTGCCCGGGGTGAGGCCGCGCACTTCGCCGGTGACACGCACCGAGTCGCCATCCTTCTCGAAGGTAATCGTGCCTGTTGTCTCGCTCCCTTTGGTCGGGTGCAGGACCGCGATTGCTTTTTCAACCGGCTTGGCTGTCGCGCTCGCTTTCTCGGCGGGCTCCTGTGCTTGCATGGTGGCGGCGAGCGCAAGCAGCGCCACGCCGGTGAGGGTTTTTGTCAGGTTCATTTGGTTTTTCATTTGGTTGATGGTTGCGCGGC
>JBGSYE010000735.1:0-3477 GCA_041751075.1 Chthoniobacteraceae bacterium | reverse complement strand
TTTTTTCTACGCCTCCTCCGCGAAGAGCGACCGAAAACGGCGCTCCCAAGTGTGCTCCGCCAGCGCCCGCCGCTGGCCGGCCAACGCAATCTGCGCGCAAAGATCGGGCCGCGCCAAATACCAGCGGCTCATTTCGAGCAGCTCCTCGGCGTTGCGGTAGCAGAGAATTTCGCTCCCGATCTCATAAAGTTCCGCCAACTCCCACTGGTAGGTCGTGAGATAGCACCCTCCCGCGCCGGGGCACTCCAGGTCGCGCGCCTTGAGCGAGCTGATGCCGCCCGTCGCGGTGGAAAGGCCAATGCCGAGATTCAGTTGACTCCCCCGGTAGATCGCGTGCGGATCGTCCGCCCACTGGGAGTCTTCCCAGCCCCCGCCAAACAGTGTGGGATTGACTCCGCCCCTGCGCAGACGCTCCAGCAAATCGGCGCGCTCCGGCTTCCACGAGCCGACGAAGGTGAGGCCCCAGCGCTTGCTCGCGGTTTCGGCGGGCGTTTCCGCACGGGGATGAAAGCCCATCGGCAGGTAGGCGACTGCCACTCCGGCCGCGCGATACCATTCCAACGCGGGCCGGCAACTGGTGAGATTCAGGTCAAAACGCGGAGCCCATTGGCTGTAATCATCGCTCCGTGCGCGATAGACGCTGTAGGGGAAAAACTGCACCCGATCATCGAGATTCATCCCGAAGAGCGGGCAGCCCCAGCGCTGCCGGACGAGGTCGAAAAGTTCGTCCGAGAGCAGTTCGGGCCGCAGGTAGAGCACGATGAGATCAAAGTCCGAAGCCGCCTCCTGAAACGCCTCGACGGCGCGGACAACCCGAGCGGCGGGGGGAAGCTCCGTCGGCTCATTGAGAGACGGGTGGACATCGAACACCTCGCAGGGTGCGATTTTCCTCAGCTCCGGGATCAATTCCGCCGGTTCCCACATGCAATCGCCGATGAAGAGCATCCGCCGCGGGACCGGCCGTCGCACGGGAGACGAGACCTCGGCGGAGGGTGGCGGTAGAGCAGCAAGCCGCCGCACATACGCGCTTTCCAGACGCCGACTTTGCCGCCGAATCCACCCGCGACCGAGCGCAGTGTCGCTCACGATTTTCCAGAGTTTTCGACGCACGATCCGGCTGTATAATGCATCCGGCTCCCAGAAGCCAGATTGGTGGATGCGCCGATACGCCGCTGCGCTCAAGTTTTGCCGTTTCAGGGCAGAGAAGGATTTTTCGAAATCTGGAATGGAGAACTCGCAGTGGGTAAGCGAGTTCGGGCTCGGCAGGAGTTTTGGTGAAAGGCAAACTTCACAGCTGCACGGGCCGACTTCACGACCGGGAGGGCCGACTTCACTGCTGGGAGGGGTGGCTGCGGTGATATGCTCCCGGGTAGAGTGGGCATCCTGCCCGCCTGCAAGGGCTTCCAGCCCGCCGCCCTCAAACATCGCGCGGAGCGCGCACATAGGGGGGTATGGGCAAACAGCAGGAACCGAATGCACACTCCGTGCGCGTGTCGAATTCGGGCTGGAAGTCCACCCTACCCGAGAGCCGAGAATGCGTCGCGGTTCAAATCCCAATTCAGTATTCGGAGAGGCACCTGAAAGCAGTCCGATTGCATTTTCCAGTGGGCAAAACCCGCCGTCGGCAGCGACTCTCTCCCCCGAAGCGAACGAGAGGAGACGCCCCGGCGGCTGGTGTTGTCATAAAAAGAGAACGCGGGCGCATGGAAAGTTCGATGAGGCAGGATGCCTCGACCAACACCCGGGAGGTGCGCGCTACCCGGCATGGCGCGTCTTCGCTCCTAGCCGGCCGGGGCGTGGAGTGGGAGGATACAGCGGGCGCATCAAAGGAGTTCGGACCTTCGGTCCGCAGTTACCTTGCAACACCGATCCAGATGTCCGTCCTCTTTTCGTTCGCGCCAGGGAGCCATGATGCGAAGGGAAAAATCGGTGAGCGCGACTTTGGACGCTTGCCGGAAACCATCGCCCTGCCACAATCCTGCAAGTGCATCGCCCGGCTACTTTCGCCTCCCGAATGGGAACCATCCGCCACCTTTCGCCGCTGCGGGCAAAGGCGCGGCGGCTGGGGATGGACGCGGCGATCTCCCTGGCAGCACTGGCCGTGCGGCGCGGCTGCAGGCACTATGCGCCCTATGTGGAATCGATCGGGGCGACCGCACCCCCGGTGTCGGAAACCGACCTGACGAATGAGGAACTCGCCGTGGCGCTCCTCCTCGGGAGCTGGGAATACGATCCGGTCCTCATCCGGATCGCGGCGCAATTGCTCGCTGGCAAATCGATGAGCCCGGATCGAATCGCCCGTCTTGCAGAGATGGAGCGTTGCGCGAGCGCCATCGTGTACATCGCCAGGTGGGGAGAGGCGACGGAACCCGGGAATGCCTTTTGGAAGAAACTGCTGGCGCTCTTGCGCGCACACAGATCCGCCAGCGCGGGTGCCATGCCCCACCCGAGCCGCTTCCGTAGCGAAACCGGCATGGTCGATCCCCGGCACCCGGACATGCCGCGCGTCCAATGGCTGCGCCCCTCGCCGTTGCGATGACGAACGCCCAACGCATCCTCACGGTTCTGAGCGGGCATCTTGATCATCCGGTCGAATTGACGCTATTTGGTCGTGCGGCATTGGCCCTGGGCTTCCCGGAAGCTCCGGAAATCGTCGAGCGGAGCCTCGATGTGGACGTGATCATTCCCGTCCATCAGGTCGCGGAAATTGAGGCCGACAGCCAATTCTGGGAGGCGCTGGACCGGGCGAACCGCGAGCTCGCGGGGGAGGGGCTCTACCTCACGCACCTCTTCGAAGCCACCCAGATCGCGCTGACGGCCGGCTGGGTCGAACAGCGCGAGCCGATCCAGGTCATCGCGACAGAGCGTTTGCGGCTGTTCCGTCCCGGGATCGCCGATCTGATCCTCACGAAGATGATGCGCGGGGCGGACGAGGATGACCTGGCCGACATCCGGTTTCTCGTGGCTCAGCCGGAATTCCAAGCCGACGCACTCGTGCGCGCCATCGAGGAAGTTCGCCTTCCCGACGTCCCTGAAATCCGGGAATTGTTCGCGGAATCACGGGATATCGTCCTGGATCTCATTGATCGCCCGGGGGAGTAGAGCGCCCGTCGCAGCCGCCACTGAGAACGCCGGAGTCTGGGTGGCACGCTCGTCCCGAGTGCGGGCGAAGGCGTCCCCGCCTTCGCGAACTTTTCTGGACGTTGTGGCGAGTCCCCGTCACGTCCAGCTCGTGCGCCACGCCGACGCCCGCATGCAAGGGGGGACACCGAAATGCCGAACGATCATGCGGGAATATTCCGCGCCCACTCCACGCATGGAAAGTCCGACGAGGCAGGATGCCTCGACCAGCACCCTGGAAGGGCGCGCTACCCAGCGCATGCCGCTCGCCGAGCCACAAAGGCACCGCCTTCACTGCCGCACTCCGCGTCTGGCCGAGCGGCCAAAAGTCGCCGTTCTCAAAATTCGTCACTCGCA
>JBGSYE010000734.1:0-3927 GCA_041751075.1 Chthoniobacteraceae bacterium | reverse complement strand
CGCCGGTGCTCTCCGCGCAGATCGCGGTGCGGCCCACGGGTGCGTCGTCGCGCGCGATCGGCATCGCGTATCCGGACGCGCAGGGCCGCTATGCCTTTGCGGCTCCCGCCGGGGATTATGAAATTGAGTTTGCCGATCTCGGGCGCGAGAGCATCACGAAAAAGGTGACGTTGAAGACCGGTGAGGCGCAGACGCTCGACGCGAGCATGGCCGTCGCATCCGCGGTCGCGTTCGACATCCGCGATGAAGCCGGCACGTCGCTGCCGTGCAAGGCGCAGTTTCATCCGCTCGATGGCGGCGAGCCGCTGAATCTCGGGCCGGAGAATCGCGCGCACGGCTGCGTCGATCAGTATCACTCCGAGAAGGGCCAGTTCCGTGTCGCGCTGCCCGCCGGGCGCTACCGCATCATCGTCACGCGCGGTATCGAGTACTCCCATCTCGCCCGCGAAGTGATGCTCGCTGCGAGCCAGACCGCGCCTTTCACCGGCACGCTCAAACGGCTTGTGGATACCAAGGGCTGGGTAAGCGCCGACTATCACAATCACTCCACGCCGAGCGGTGACAACACCTGCGGAACCGACGACCGCCTCGCCAATCTCGCCGCCGAGGGCGTCGAATTTGCGCCGACCACCGAGCACAATCGCCTCTACGATTGGGCGCCGCACATTCAGCGCCTCGGCCTCGCGCCCTTCCTTCAGACCGTTCCCGGCATGGAACTCACCGGCCCCGGAGCACACTTCAATTCCTTCCCCTTCAAGCCGGAGCCCGCGACCCAGGACAATGGCGCGCCGGTCTGGAGCAAGGATCCGCGCATCAACGCGGTGACGCTGCGCGACTGGCAGGGCGCGGAGCCGGATCGCTGGATACAGATCAATCATCCCGACATGGTGGAAAACTTCATCGACCGTGACGGCGACGGCGCGGTCGATGGTGGCTTCCGCGGCCTCGCCACGCTCATCGACGGCGTCGAGGCGCAGAACTACCAGACCAGCGAACTACTGGGAGGCGCGCCCTTCCGCATCGGCAAAGACAAGCTCGGCAAGGAGAACGTGCAATACGTCCGCGAATTCATCTGGCTCCAGATGCTGAACCGCGGCCACCGCTACGCCGCGATGGCTGTGTGCGACGCGCACAGCGTCTATGGCAATGGCACCGGCGGCTGGCGCATGTACATGCCGAGCCGCAGCGACGAGCCGTCGCAAATCGACTGGCGCGAAAACAGCCGCCACGCCAAAGCCGGACACTCGATCCTCACCACCGGCCCCTTCCTCACCGTGCGTACCGACGACGGCACCGGCCCCGGCGACACCACGCGCGCCACGGCGGGAGTGAAGCTGCATGTGAAAGTGCAATGCACCGACTGGCTCGACATCGACCGCGTGCAAATCCTCGTCAACGGCCGCGCCCGCAAGGACCTCAACTTCACCCGCGCCTCGCACCCCGATTGGTTTCGCGCCGGCGTGGTGAAATTCGACCGCACCATCGACATTCCGCTTAGCGAAGACGCGCATCTCATCGCCGTCGTCGCCGGAGAAAAGAGCGATCTTTCGATCGGCTACGGCACCAGCGCGCAGGCGAAGATCAAACCCTTCGCCTACCACAATCCCATCTTCGTGGACGTGGACGGCAGCGGCTTCACGCCCAACGGTGATTCGCTCGGCTGGCCGCTCCCGGTGAAAAAGCTGGCCGTCGAAGAAGCGAAGGCCCTTCTCGAAGGCAGCGCACGCTGAGTGCCGCCGGCCGCGGAACCCCCGCCAGTTAGCGCGCGCTCACCAACTCCGGCTCGACTGGAGTGGGATTCGGTCTCACCGACCGCGCCGTGAAAGTCATCAGCGTCACGAGCAGCGTCGGGAGAAAGGTGAGCGTGACGAAGCTGGTGAAAGCGAGGCCGAAGAGGACGATCGCGCCGACTCCGCGATAGAGCTCGGTGCCCGCGCCTGGGATGAAGACCAGAGGCGCCAGGCCCATGAGCGTCGTGGTGGTGGTCATGAGGATCGGGCGCAGCCGCGCGGCGACGGCGTCCTTCACCGCCTCCAGCGGAGGCAGGCCGTGTTCGCGCAGATTCTGCATGGCGCGATCCACGATGAGGATGGGATTGTTCACCGCCGAGCCGAGCAGGATGAGGAAGCCAAGCATCGTGATCATGTCGAATGGCTGCCGGATCGCGGCGAGCCCGATCGCGGGCAGCCAGCCACCGACGAGGTTGAGGAGCCACAGGCCGCCGATGCCGCCGCTGATGCCGAGGGGCACGGTGCAGAGGATGATGAGCGGATCACCCCAGTGGCGGTAGATGATGACGAGCTGGAGATAACACAGCGCGACCGCCACCCAGAGATTGGCGCCGAGCGATTCGCGGGTCGCATCGAGCTGATCGCTCGCGCCGGAGATGTCGATGGCGATGCCGGGGGGAAGCGCGCCCGAATCGCGCAGCTCCTGCACGAGGTTTTTGCGCACGAGGCCGACAGCGGTTTCCAGCGGGACGGAGCGCGGCGGGATGATGTTGAGCGTGACCGTGCGGCGGCCATCCACGCGGCGGATGTTCGCGGTGTCCACGGTCTCGCGGATGTCCGCCACGCTGCTCAGCGGGACATTCGCGCCGCGCGGCGAGTGGATGGCAAAATCGCCGATCCGGTCGAGTCGCTGTCCGGTGAGCGCCTGGCTGTAGAGGAAAATGTCGATCTTGTCGTCGGCGAGGAAGAACTCATCGACGAAGGCGCCGTCCGTCAGCGCGGAGACTGTGAAGCCAAATTCCTCCGTGCTGAACCCCAGCTCGGCGAGCCGCTCCCAGCGCGGCCGGACCTCCAGCAGCGGCTGGCCGAGCGTGAGCGAGGCGGGCGTGGAATTGATCTGCGGATTCTCCAGCACCTCCTGCGCGCGGCGGAAAGCGGTGAGCGCGGTCTCGTAGATCGGCGCGAGTTCGGGGCCGCTGATGTCCAGATTCACACTGCGCGTGCCGCCGTCGTTGCTGGAGATGATCGAGCCGCGCGAGGAAAAGGCGCGCATGCCGGGAAAGGCGCGGAAGCGCTTGTTGATCGCATCCATGAAGGCGTCGATCTGCGCGGGATCCTTTGTCTCGGCGATGACGCGCAGCGATTGCGCCTGCGCGATGATGCTGAAGCGCGCGAGGGCAGGGATCTCGGTCCTGCCTTCGGCGAAGAGCGACGGCTCCTGCTCGAGGCTCGGCAGGATCTCCTGCTGCAGCGCGAGCGCGATCTTCTCCATCTCCCGGATGCTGTAGCCGGGAGGCGCGATCATCGTGGAGAAGGATTTCGCTTCCTCGCCTTCCGGCAGGTATTCGGCGGCCGGGGTGAGGAAGATCAATCCCGCAACCGTCATCGCTGCGATCGCCACGATGCAGACGATCCGGCGCGGCGCGGTGGAGAGCAGCCAAAAGATCGGGCCGAGCAAACGCTGCTCCGTCGCCGGGCGCACCTCCGCGCCGTGCCGCAGGCGGTGCTCGGGCAGATTTGCATACGCCACCGGCACGACGGTGATCGCGACGAGCATCGAGGCGAGGATGGAAAAGGAAATCGCGATGCCGATGTCCGAGAAGAGCTGCCCCGCTTCCTCCTGCACAAAGAGCAGCGGGAGGAAGACGAGCACCGTCGTCATCGTGCCGGAGAGCACCGCCGACCAGACGTTGCGCACGCCGTGCAGCGCGGCATCGAAGCGCGTGCGCCCTTTCTGCCGCTCCTGCTGGATGCTCTCGAGCACGACGATGGTGTTGTCGATGGTCATGCCGATGGCGAAGGCCACGCCGGCGAGTGAGATCACATTGATGGTGCGGCCCATGAGGAGCAGGCCGATAAAACTCGCGACGGTGCAGACCGGCATGCCGCTCATCCCGATGAGGGTCGAGGGAAGCGAGCGCAGGAAAAGATAGAGCACCGCGGAGGCGAGCGCCGCGCCGATGAAGATGTTCTGCCA
>JBGSYE010000733.1:0-4167 GCA_041751075.1 Chthoniobacteraceae bacterium | reverse complement strand
TTGCCGACCGCGGCCTTGGCGGTGGCGATGATTTCCTTCTGCCCGCGTTCCCCGGGCGTGCCGATCGCCGCGGCACCGATGATCTGCGGCAACTGCTGGATGGCGCCAAACGCAATGCCGTAGCTCGCGGCAAACACCAGCGTGGTGATGACGGTGGTGCGGAAAAGTTCCGGGCTGAAAAGTTCCGCGATGCTCGGACGCTTGAGCGCACCGGCGTCGCGTTTCTGCTGCCACACCGGCGACTCCGGCAGGAATGGCCGGATGAGAATGAGCGGCAGCGCAGGAATGACGCCCGAGATCAACGTGTAGCGCCAAGCTTCGTGACCGCCGTGAATCTCCGGCAGACCGAGCGCCCACCTGGCCGCGGCGAGATTTGCCACCGCTACGAGGATGCCGCCGAGCGAAGAAAATGCCTGCGTGTAACCGAGAACCTTTTCGCGTTGGTGGCGATCCCTGAAGAGTTCGGCGAGCCAAGCGACCGCAGCGACGAATTCCACGCACACGCCGATGAAGACGAGGCAGCGGAAGAAGAGTAACTGCGGAAGGGAGGTCGCGAAACCAGCCGCGCACGCGGACCCGGCGTAAAGCAGGATGCTGAAGGTCAGCACCCGCCGCCGTCCGAGCAGATCGGTGAGATAACCGCCCAGCAATCCGAAGACGCCGCCCGCAATCGCGGGCACGAAGAAGAGCGTCCGTGCCCACTGTACGTACAGTTCGCCGCCAGGCAGCCACTTCGCCATCGCCTCGGGACGCGTCATGCCGCCGGCGACCATCTGGTCCACGAGCGGCGCGCTGAGCGCGGCCATCGCGGGCTTGATGATGAGCGGCAGCATCAGCAGCTCGTAGATGTCGAAGGCAAAGCCGATCGACGCGATGATGCAGATGAGCCACTGCGTGCGGGTGAGCGGAGGAAGACCGGAAGGCATGGGAGCGAGGAGGCGCGTGTTTTACGCATACGTATTATTTTGTGCCAAGCGTTTTCTTTCCCCCGCACGCGCTCCTTGTGCGCCGGTTCCGCCGTCCGCTAGCGTCCCGCGATGCTCAATGTCATCTGGCTCGCCATGCTGCTCGTCGCCGTGCTTGTCGCGGCCTTCACGGGCCGGCTGCCGGAGGTCACGGCCGGCGCCTTCGAGGGCGCGGAGAAGGCGGTGATGAAAGTGGCGCTGCCGCTCCTCGGCGTGTGGGCTATCTGGCTCGGCATCATGCGGCTCGCGGAGCGCTCGGGGCTCGTGCAGGTGCTCGCCACCGCGCTGCGACCGCTCATGCGCTGGCTCTTTCCCGACGTGCCAGCGGGACATCCCGCAGTCGGCGCCATCGTCATGAATATGGCGGCGAACATGCTCGGCCTCGGCAACGCCGCGACGCCGCTCGGGCTGCGGGCGATGCGCCTGCTCGAGACTCTGAATCCGCGACCAGGCACGGCGACGAACGCGATGTGCACCTTCCTCGCGATCAACACGGCGTCGATCCAGATCTTGCCGCTCACGGCAATCGGCATCCTCGTCACGGCGGGTGCGAAAGGGGCCACGGCGATCGTGATCACGGCCTTCCTCACGACGGTTTGTTCGGCGAGTGCCGGGGTCTTCGCGGCGAAGCTCCTGGAAAGACTGCCATTCTTTCGCGGGGGCGGCGCCGATGAGGCCGCGAGGGACTCGATGGACGTGAAGGACATGGAGACGGAGGCGCTCGATCTGGAGAAAATCGAAGTGCGCCCGCTCACGACGCTGCATCGCGTCTGGATCGGCCTCTTCTTCGGCGCGTTCGTCGCCGCGTTTTTCCTGCTGCTGGCGCCGGCGTTTTTTACTTCGCTCGGGTGGGCCGCGCCGCCGGCACCGGAGGAATTCGCCGACAAAAGTCTCCCGGTGCGCGCGCTCATGTCGGTGTCGCTGCTCGCGATTCCGTTCCTGCTCTCCTTTTTCCCGCTCTACGCGGCGCTGCGCGGCGTGAAGGTGTATGAGCAATTCGTCGAAGGCGCGAAGGAAGCCTGGGACACGGCGAAGCGCACGATCCCGTATCTCGTCGCGATGCTCGTGGCGATCGGCATGCTGCAAAAAGCGGGCGTCATCGACGTGATTACGCGCGCCCTCTCCCCTGCCCTGCGCATCGTCGGCTTCCCCGCCGAACTCGTGCCGATGGTTCTCATGCGCCCGCTCTCCGGCAGCGCGACGAATGGGATATTCATCGATCTCGTACAGCGACTCGGCGAACCCGACGGTTTCATCAGCCGCCTCGCCGGGACCATCTACGGCAGCACCGAGACCACCTTCTACGTGCTCGCGGTGTACTTCGGCAGCGTCTCGATCCGCCGCACCCGCCACGCCGTCGCCGCCGGCCTCACCGCGGACCTCGTCGCGGTGATCGCCGCGACCGCGATCTGCACGCTGATGTTTCGCTGACGAGGTCTGTAGCGTCGGTCTGACCGTCGCAAACGTCCGCGGGCAGAGGCGGTGCGGAGCATCGGCGCGCTCACTGGCTCCGCACCGCCTTCGCCCGCGGAGGCGAGCGACGGTCATAGACCGACGCTACAAACGCGGAACGCTACACCAGCAGCGCCTTCACGATCTCCCCGTGCACGTCGGTGAGGCGGAAGTCGCGACCGGCGTGATGGAAGGTGAGCTTCTCGTGATCGAGCCCGAGCAGGTGCAAGATCGTCGCCTGGAGGTCGTGAACGTGGACCGGATTCTCGACGACGTGAAAGCCGAGATCGTCGGTCGCGCCGTAGGTCAGGCCGCTCTTTCTCCCGCCGCCGGCCATCCACACGGTGTAGGCCTGCGGATGATGGTCGCGGCCCATGCTCCGCCCGAGCGCCGGATTCGTCTCGACCATCGGCGTGCGTCCGAATTCCCCGCCCCAAATCACAAGCGTATCGTCGAGCAGCCCGCGCTGCTTGAGATCCTTCACGAGCGCGGCGCAGGCCTGGTCAGTGTTCTGGCAGAGCTTCGTGTGATTGCCGACGAGGTCGGTGTGCGCGTCCCATCCTTCGTGGTAGATATTCACGAAACGCACTCCACGCTCGATCATCCGCCGCGCGAGCAGGCAGGAGCGTCCGAAAGAAGGTTTGTCCCGCTCGCAGCCGTACATCTTGATCGTGTCGGTGCTCTCGATCGCGAGATCCATGAGCTCCGGCGCGCTGGTCTGGAGCTTGAAGGCCATCTCGTAGGAGGCGAGCCGCGTCGCGATCTCCGGGTCGCCATCCGCCGCGAGCCGCTGGCGATTGAGCGCGCCGACGAGATCGAGCGTGTCCCGCTGCAGCCGCGCATCGACGCCGGCGGGCGAGGAGACATTGAGAATCGGATCGCCCTGCCCGCGAAAACGCACCCCGGTGTACGTCGTCGGCAGGAAGCCGCTGGAGTAGAGCGCCGCTCCGCCGCTCAGGCCCTGCCCCGTGCTCATGACGACAAAGGCCGGCAGCTCCTGCGTCTCCGCTCCGAGCCCGTAGAGAGCCCAGGAGCCGAGGCACGGCCGGCCCGGCTGCGAGAAGCCCGTGTTGAAGAATATCTGCGCCGGCGCGTGGTTGAACTGATCGGTCTTCATCGACTTCACGAGGCAGATGTCGTCCACGATCTCCGCGAGATGCGGGAGCTTTTCGGAAATCTCCGCGCCGCACTTACCATGACGCGCAAACTTGAACCGCGGCCCCATCACCGCCGCATCCGGCCGGATGAAGGCGTAACGCTGCCCGCCGATCACCGACGGCGGAAGCGGCTGCCCTTCGAGCTTTGCGAGCTCCGGCTTGTAGTCGAAGAGGTCGAGCTGCGATGGCGCGCCCGCCATGAAGAGATGGATGACGCGCTTCGTCTTCGCGGGAAAATGCGGCGGCCGCACCGCGAGTGGATTCGCCGCCGTGAGATTCGCGGCGCGCGCGGAAAAGGAATCCGTGAGCAACGAAGCCAGCGCGATCTTGCCGAGCCCGACGCCGCATTCCTGGAGGAAGTGGCGGCGGGCGATGGGAGTGGGAGTATTCATGGGTCAGCCTTTCGTCACCGCTTCATCGAGATTTAAAAGCGCGCGCGCGAGGGCGGTCCAGGCGGCGCGTTCGTTCACATCGCCTTCGCCTTTTCCCGCGAGGGCGGCGGCGTCGAGTTGGCGATCGACTGCCCGCTGGCGTTGCTCGCGGAGGAAGGCGATCAGCGGGGCGCGCTCGTCGGCGGCAGGTGGTCGCGCGAA
>JBGSYE010000732.1:0-7385 GCA_041751075.1 Chthoniobacteraceae bacterium | reverse complement strand
CGGGCGTGCGTCCGAATTCGCCGCACCACACGAGGAGGGTGCTCTCCAGCAGGCCGCGCTGCTTGAGATCGGCGATGAGCGCGGCGATGGGCTGGTCCACGCCGCGGACGAGATTGCCGTGAGCGCGCTCGATGTAGTCGTGGCTGTCCCAAGTGCCGTTGTAGAGATGCACAAAGCGCACGCCTTTCTCGATGAGCTTGCGCGCGAGCAGGCACTTGCGGCCAAAGGCGTCCGTCGCGTCCTGGCCGATGCCGTAGAGTTCCTTGGTCTTCGCGTCTTCCTTCGAGAGGTCGAGCGTCTCGGGCACTTGCATCTGCATGCGGAAGGCGAGCTCGTAGTTGTCCATGCGCGCGGTGAGTTCGTCGTGGCCGGGATGCTGCGCGGCGTGCGCGGTGTTGAGCTTCGCGATGAGGTCGAGATTCTTCCGCTGCCGCGCCTCGCTAACTCCGGCGGGCGGCGTGAGATCGAGAATCGGCGAGCCTTTGGCGCGCAGCGGCGTGCCCTGAAAGCTCGCGGGCAGGTAGCCGTTGCTCCAGTTCGCCGCGCCACCTTGCGGGTAGCTGATCTCCGGCAGCACGATGAAGCCGGGCAGATCCTGATTCACGGTGCCGAGTCCGTAATTCACCCACGCGCCGATCCCCGGATCGCCGCCGAAGCGGTTGCCGCAGTTCATCTGATACATCGCCGTCGGATGATTCACGCTATCGACGGTGCAGCCGCGGAAGAAGCAGAGGTCGTCGGCGACTTTCGCGAGGTGCTCCCAATTCTCCGCCATGTCCGCCCCGCTCTGCCCGCACTTCCGAAACTTGAACGGACTCCGCACGTAGTAGCGTTTCCCGCTCTCCATCGCCGACTTCTGCTTTCCCTCGCGCACGAATTCCTGCAGGTGCATTTCGTCGAGCTTCGGCTTCGGGTCGAAGGTGTCGATGTGCGACGGCCCGCCTTCCATCATCAGGAAGATGACGTTCTTCGCCTTCGCGGGAAAATGACCCGCTTTCGGCGCGAGCGGGTTCTTCTTTTCCTCCGCCGCGAGCAGCGAAGTGAAGGCGAGGCTGCCGACGCTCGCGCCGAGACTGTAGAGGAATTCGCGGCGCGTCGGCGCATGCAGCGCGCGCGCTCCGGCGCAGGGGAAGAAGGGTCGGTTCATGGCTTGGATGGGGTTGAGTCGGGGAGGGCGTGAGTGTCTTCGCGGTGTTGCTTGGCCAGCGCGGCGAGGCGCTTCACGACCTCCGGGTTTTGTTCGGCGACATTGGTGGATTCGGCAACATCGTTCGTCAGTTGGTAGAGTTCAGGCGGTTTGGAGAGATGCAGTTTCCAGTGCCCTTCGCGGAAGGATTCGCGGCGGTTTTGTTGATAGCCGTAGAGCGAATAGAGGGTCATGCGCGGCGAGCGCGCGCCCGGTTGACCGAGCAGCACGGCGCTGATGTCGAAGCCGTCGAGCGCTGCACTCTGCGCCAGCGGCGCGTCGGTGAGTCGCGCGAGCGTTGGCAGGATGTCGAGCGTCGAGAGGAAGTCGTCGCACACGCGATTTGCGGGCACTTTCCCCGGCCACCACGCGATGCATGGCACCCGCAGCCCGCCTTCATAGACCGTGTGCTTGGTCCCGCGCAGCGGCGTGGCGCGAGCCGGCGTATTGCGCTCGGGGCCGTTGTCGCTGGTGAAGAGGACGAGCGTTTTCTCCGCGAGCCCCAGCGCGCGCAGCTTGTCGAGGATCCGGCCGGTGCTGTCGTCGAGTTCCTCCACGACATCGCCGTAGAGCCCGCGCGGCGATCGGCCTTTGAACTTCGGCGACGCATCGAAAGGCAGGTGCGGCATCGCGTGGCTGAGGTAGAGGAAGAAGGGCCGCTCGCGATTCGCTTCGATGAACTTCAGCGCCTCCGCCGTGTAGAGCGCGGTCATCTCCGCAGGCACTGCGGGCCGCTTCTCCACGGCATCCCCACGCAGCACGGGCATCCCGCCGTCCTTCTCGAAGACGACGGTCTCCCACTGGTCGAGGTTGTGCAGCACGCCGTAGTAGCGGTCGAAGCCCTGATCCATCGGCCTCATGCCTTTCACGAAACCGAGGTGCCACTTGCCGATGCAACCCGTCGTGTAACCCGCGGACTTCGCGACTTCCGCGAGCGTGATCTCGGCACTGGCGAGACCATTCGTGGCATCCGGCCGCAGCACGCCCGTGGCGAGTCCGACGCGGCCGGGATACTTGCCGGTCATCAATGCCGCGCGGGACGGCGTGCAGAGCGCGGAGGTCACCGAGAAGTCGGTGAAGCGCGTGCCTTCCGCCGCCATGCGATCGAGATGCGGCGTGTGAATGTCTGTGGCGCCGTAGCACGCGAGATCGCCGTAGCCGAGGTCGTCGCAGTTGATGAAGATGACATTCGGCGGCGCGGCGGAGGCGAGCGAGGAAAGCAACGCGCACATGAGCAGGCACGACTTGCGGACCCAAGCCGCGAAAGGCACAATGCGCCCCATGACCGCAACACTCACACTCGACGAAGCCGGCCGGCTGATTTTACCCGAAGCTGCCGTGCAGGCCCTCGGGGTAAAACCCGGCGCGGAGGTGAAAGCAGAAGTGACGCGATACGGAATCGAGCTTCTGAGCAGCGAGCGGGACGATGTGCCGGTGATCACGGAATTCACGCCAGACGGGCTGCCGGTCATGCCCAAAGGCGTGGGACCGATCACCGATCGAGAAGTCATTGCTGCGATCAAAGCAGGGCGTGACGAACGGGATCGCAGGGTGGCTGGACGATGAGCGTATTGCTCGACTCGTCGGTTCTCTTTGCCGCGCTGGTGCCGGACGAGTCCAGTCATGGGGAATCCGCGAATGTACTCCGGCAGCGCGACGTGTATGTCTATGTCCATGCGCTGAACGAGACCTTTGCCAACCTGACAGGGGGCGCGGTCCGGTTCCGGCTTGATGCGGATGACGCCGCGCGATTGATCCGCGAGAAAGTGGTCGAGCGTGTGACAGTGGTCGTTCTCAGCGCAGAGGAAACGCTGGAAGCTCACGGTCAGGCCCGCGATCGGGGAATCCGTGGAGGTGCCGTCTATGACTTCATGCACCTCGTCGCTGGACGAAAGGCCGCCGCCAGCGTGATCTACACGTTGGATGTCAGCAATTTTCTCGCGTTCCGGCGGGAGGGCGATCCCGAGATCCGGCGTCCGTGAATCGGCCTTAGTACACGTAGGCGAATTCATTTGAGTTCAGCAGCGCGAGGCAGACGTCGGCGAGGGCGCGCGTGTGGTGCGGGACGTCGGCGGGTTGCAGGTCGGGGATGAAGTCGGCGTAGGCCTGGAGCTTCTCCTGGAAGGAGAATTTCTCGCCGGTATTTTCCTCGACGGCATCACGGCGGACTTCGAGCGGCGGCTTCGGCGCGGCGGGTTGCGCGTCACCGGGGAGCGCTTCGATTTCACGCCAATGGGTGAGACAGCTTTGCACTTCCTCCGCGCTCGGGGTGCGTGAGAGGGCGAGTTGGAAGCAGCGCGCCACGGCTTCTGCATCGCTGCGAGTTTCCTTCACCGCGCGGTTGGCCAGCGCGAGGGCGCGGGCGTGGCTGCTCTGGCCATTGAAGAGGCTGAAGACTTGCGGCGTGACGGTGCTGGCCTCGCGGCGCTCGCAGGAAAAATCCGGCGCGGGGGAGTTGAAGACTTCGAGCATCGGGTCCGTGAGGCCGCGCAGCTTCAGCGCATAGAGCGAGCGGCGGTGGCGCTCTTCGGGTTTCGGATTCGGCACCCACGCGGATGCGAAGGTGCCCATGACCTGGCGCGGTTGCAGGGCGGCTTCGAGATTGATCTCGGGGCGGTTCGGGATGCCGCCGAGCGTGGGATTGAGTTCGCCCGTCGCGGCGAGCATGGCGTCGCGCAGTTCCTCGGCGGTGAGCCGGCGCGGCTGGAAGACGGCGTAGCTCGCGCCGGTCGGGTCTTTCTCCGCCAGCGCCTTGCGGTCGGGATGCGACGTGCTGCGGCGATACGTCTCCGAGTTCATGATGAGCCGGTGCATCGCTTTGAAGCTCCAGCCCTTTTCGACAAAGGTCGCCGCCAGCCAGTCGAGCAGTTCCGGGTGCGAGGGTTTCTTGCCGGTGCTGCCGAAGTTATTCGGATTCCCCGCGAGCGGCTGGCCGAAGTGCCAGAGCCAGATGCGATTCACGATCGCGCGCGTGGTCAGCGGATTCTCCGCGCCTGCCACCCACTCCGCAAAAGCCTTGCGCCGCCCTTCGATGTCCTCGGGAATGGCGGGCGCTTGCTTCCCGGCGATGACGCTCAATACACCGGGCTTCACTTTCTCTCCCGAGCCAAAGGGATCGCCGCCCGTGAGGATGCACGTCTCCTCGAGTTCGCCATTCTTCATCCGATCCTGCGGCATCCGCACCGGCTGATAGACCGCGCTGACTTGCGGCGTGCGGCCATTGTACACGCTGAACGCGAAGGGCTCGTAACGCTCCAGCTCCCAGCGCAGGCGTTCCAGACCTTTGCGGGCCACGCGTTCGTTGCCGTAGTCCTCGGGCCCGAAGCCGACGAGCTTTGGCGGATACTGATCCTCCGGCACGCCTTGTTTCTGCATCATCGAGCGCGCCGTTTCAAAGACGCCGATGAAGTTGCGGGTGCGGGCGCCCAGCTTTTTGCCGGAGCGCACAAACTCGCGCGCCTTCGCCAGCGCAGCGTCCCACCCGGCGCGATCCAGCTTCTTTTCGGCGAACCATGAGTCGGCGTTCGCCAGTTCCTTTTCATCCAGGGTCCGCAGCTTTGCGACGTACTCGGCGAGCCTCGCCTCGAGATACTTCTTCTCCGCAAATCCCGACGCGTTTTCGTCCTGCTGGAAAGGCGCCGGGCGCTCCGCGAGTTGCGTGGTCGCGAAGACCGCCTGGATCGAGTAGAAGTCGCGCGTCGGCACCGGATCGAACTTGTGATCGTGGCAGCGCGCGCATTGCAGCGAGTGGGCGAGGAAGGTCTCGCCGACTGCGTTGGTCACGTCGTCGAGGAAACGCTGGCGCGCCACCTTCGCGACCTCCATGCCCGTCAACTCCCACGGACCCATGCGGAGAAAGCCGGTGGCCACGAGCATCTCGGGATCTTCGGGTGCGATCTCGTCACCTGCGATCTGTTCGCGGATGAAGCGGTCGTAAGGCTTGTCGCCATTGAAGGCGCGCACCACGTAGTCACGGTAGCGCCAGGCATTGCCGCGCTCGTAGTCATTGGCAAAGCCCGACGAGTCCGCGTAGCGCGTCACGTCCAGCCAGTGCTGCGCCATGCGTTCGCCGTAGTGCGGCGAGGCGAGCAGTCGCTCCACGACTTTCGCAAAAGCCTCCGCGTCCGGTTGCGAATCCGCCACAAATGCAGCCACGTCCTCCGGCGTCGGGGGCAGCCCCGTGAGATCGAAAGTCGCGCGGCGGATTAGCATCCCGCGATCCGCCGCCGGCGCGCATTCGAGGCCCGCCGGCATTTTTGCCGCGATGAAAGCATCGATCGGATGACGGACTCCTGACTCCTGACTCCTGACTTCTGGCTTCCGCACCGCCTGATACGCCCACAGCCCCTCCGGCTTGTAGCGGCGATTGGTCCAATCCTCCGCGAGCCCACCACTGGTCTTCATCATCTCCCCGTCTTCCGCCGCCCATTTTTCGGTGTTCGTTTTGGCGATTTCTTTTTGACGCGCGTCGTCCGGCCACGGCGCGCCGCCGGCGATCCACTCGCGCAGCCATCCGGTCTGCTCCTCGGTCAGTTGGTCCGCTTCCTTCGGCGGCATCGGCTCCCAATCGTCGCTCTTGCGCGAGACCGAGAGGAGCAGGGGACTGTGCCCCGGCTGCCCCGGCACCACCGCCGCCTGCTCGCTCTCGCCGCCCTTCAGGAATCCTTCGCGCGTCCGCATGTCGTAGCCGGCTTTGATCTTCGCCTCGTCCTTGCCGTGACAGGCCAGACACTTCTCGGAGATCAGCGGCTGTATCCGGCGGACGAAGACCGCTTCGGCGCTGTCTTCCGCGACAGCGCCGACGGCCAGGGAGATGTGGAGGGCGATGGGGAGGAGCCGATGCATGGTTGTGAAAGGTACCACTGCCACGATCGGCGAGTACCGAAAAAATCTTTCATTTCCGCGTGCGACGGGTTCCGACGTGGAGAACGGCCGTGTGCGGCGCTCCGCTCAAGCAGAGATGCCGGAAATGGGGCAGTGATTGACCAAGGGGCTCCGAATCCATTCTGTTGTGTCCCCGCATGAAGACCGAGTTCACGAAATTCTGCGAAACGCTGCTTCAGACGCTCGCGGATCTCGGTCCGTCGCTCGTCGGCGCCGCGCAGGAGATGGACGAACGGCCGCTTTCGGCAATCGACGATCTGCGCGCGCGGCTGGGCACGCTCCTCGAGCAAGCTGCCGATCGGCGCGCTTACGTGCTCATCTTCGGGCCGCCGAAGAGTGGAAAATCGACGCTGATGAATGCCATCTGCGGGGCCTATGTCAGCGAGGTCACTTCGCTCCCGGCCTACCCGGCGCTCGTCTCTGTGCGGCACGCCCCGGAGGAGGGTTTCTGCGTCACGCGCTACAATGGGCGTGAATCGCATTTCCCGGATGCGCGGGTGCTGGAGGCCCTGATCGGCGACAGCCACGTCGCTCTGGCGGAGCACCTGCGCGCGGCGGAGTCGCGCGGCGAGGAATTCGATCCGCGCCGGCATTTCCCCGAGGCCGTACGCCGCATCGACGTGAAGATGCCGATTTTGAACCTCGCCGAATCCGGCATCGTGCTCGTGGACTCGCCCGGCTTCCGCAGCCGCATGGGATTTACCGCCGAGATGCTCGCCCGGGAAAATCGGACCAGCGCGGCTGGCGCGGTCTTTGTCGTGAAGCTGGAGCATCTTTTCGCCGAGCACGCGTTCGCGGAATGCGAGCCGCTGCTCGATGTCTTCAGCCGCGTCTTCCTCCTCGTGAATGTGGACTCGGGAAGACGCGACCTGCAGCCCGACGGCACGCTCGCGCCGAGTGTCGAGGGCACGGATCCGCGGCGCATCATCGAAGCCTTCAAGACCCTCTCGATGTCCGGCTCCCTGCGGTCCGCGTGCGAGCAGGGGCGCGTGCGCATTCATGCCGTGGACTTGATGGATGCCGCCTCCGATTTTCTTTCGCACGGCTGGCGCGGCGAGTTGGAGCCACCCAGTGGCGGCGAAGCCTTCGAGGTTTTCGAGCGCGAACTCACGGAGTGTCTCGACCGCAGCGAACACACGCGGGAGTTTATCCGCGACACGCTGCGCCAGAGCCACGCCCTTTGCGCGGAGATCGCGGAGACTTGCGCCGATCCGGAGATCTCCGCATTGAGTCTTCAGCAGACCGCGCTCGCCGCCGAGATCGCCGCGCTCGACGCACGCCTCGCGGCCTTCGATCGCCTGCTGCGCGTGGACTG
>JBGSYE010000731.1:0-6372 GCA_041751075.1 Chthoniobacteraceae bacterium | reverse complement strand
CCCTTCGTGGTCGAAGTGATGCGCTCCTGGAGCGAGCCCATCTCCGCCGCCAGCGTCGGTTGGTAGCCCACCGCCGACGGCGTGCGCCCGAGGAGCGCGGACACTTCGGAACCGGCTTGCGAGAAACGGAAAACGTTATCGACGAAGAGGAGCACGTCTTGATTCTTCTCGTCGCGGAAATATTCCGTCATCGAGAGCGCCGAGAGGGCGACGCGGAGACGCGCGCCCGGAGGTTCATTCATCTGGCCGTACACGAGCGCCACCTTGGACTTGCTGAGATCCTTTTGGTTGATGACGCCGGCCTCGCTCATCTCGTGGTAGAGATCGTTACCCTCGCGGGAGCGCTCGCCGACACCGGCGAAAACGGAGAAGCCGCCGTGTTGCTTGGCGATGTTATTGATGAGTTCAAGAATGACGACGGTCTTGCCGACGCCCGCGCCACCGAAAGCGCCGACTTTGCCACCTTTGGTGAAGGGGCAGATGAGGTCGATGACCTTGATCCCGGTCTCGAGCACACTCGCCTTCACGTCCTGCTCGATGAGTGTCGGGGCGGCGCGATGGATGGGGTAGCGCTTCTCATAAGTCACCGGGCCGCGCTCATCCACCGGGTCGCCGGTGACATTGAAGATGCGGCCGAGGACACCCTCGCCGACCGGCACGGAGATCGGCGCGCCCGTGGCGTTCACTTTCACGCCGCGCTTGAGCCCCTCGCTGGAACTCATGGCGATCGCGCGGACCCAGTTCTCACCGAGGTGCTGCTGCACTTCGAGGACGAGCTTGGTATCGACGCCATTGACGTCGAACTGAATCTCGAGGGCCTCGTAAATCTTCGGGAGCTTGCCCGTGGCGGTGAAGTCAACGTCCACGACGGGGCCGATGACTTGGACGATGGTGCCGATGTTGCTCATGCTGTTAGTTGAGTGTTGAGAGTTGGGAGTTGAGTGGCGGCGGATTTAAGGGCGGCAGATTCTTTGCTTTCGGGAAGTGAGGTTTCTCGACACTCAACTACCCCAGCGCCATCTGGGCGGTGGTGATTTCGAGCAGTTCGGTGGTGATGCTCGCCTGGCGGATCTTGTTGTATTCGAGAGTGAGGTCTTTGATGAGTTGCTTGGCGTTGTCCGTCGCGCTCTTCATCGCGACCATGCGCGCGGAGTGCTCGGATGCGCGGGCATCGAGCGCCATTTGATAGACTTGAAAATGAACGTAGTGCGGCAGGATGCCAGTCAGCACCGCGCCCATATCCGGCTCGTAAAGATACTCGGTGGCTTCCTCACCCTGCGCGACCGTCGCCGTCTCTGACGCGCCACCGATGCCGATGGAGACCTCGAAGGACTGGATCGGAAGAATGGTGCGGGCCTTTGGAATCTGCGTCAGCGTGTTGATAAAGTCCGTGAAGACCACGGTGACCTTGTCCACTTCGCCGCTGATGAACTTATCCATGCAGAACCTCGAGACCTGCTTGGATTCGAGGAAGCTGAGCGGCTCCTTGAGATTGAATTCCGCGAGCAAGGTGCGCTGGGCGCGGACCAAATACTGCACAGCCTTGCGTCCGGCAGCGACGAAGACCGTCTGCGCGGGATCGTATTTCGCGACTTCACGGAGGAGGTTCGTGTTCAGCGCGCCGCAGAGTCCCTTGTCGGTGCTGATCACGAGCACGAGTTCCTTCTTCACCTCACGGCTCACGAGAAGGTCGTGCGAGTTATCCCTGGCGCGCGCGGCTACGGAGCCGAGCACCCGGCTGAGCAATTCGGCGTAAGGGCGGCCCGACAGCGCGGCGTTCTGCGCCTTGCGCATCTTCGCCGCGGCCACCATCTGCATGGCCTTGGTGATCTGCGAGGTGTTCTTGACCGACTTGATGCGTCGGCGGATGTCGCGGGTATTCGCGGCCATTGCAGTTTAGCGGTAACTGGTCTTGAACTCGCCGACGGCGGCCTTGAGGTCGCTGGCGAGTTCGTCGTCGATCGCAGCCTTGTCGCGGATTTTGCCGAGCAGCGCTTCCTTCCGAGTGGTGAGGAAGTCCTGCAGCTTGAGCTGAAAGTCCTTCACCTTGTCCACCGCCACGTCGTCGAGGAAGCCGTTCTGCATCGCCCACAGGACCGAGACCATCACTTCGGTCGCGAGCGGGTTGTATTGCACCTGCTTGAAGAGCTCCACGATGCGCGCACCGCGATCGAGCATGGCCTTGGTCTTGGCGTCCAGATCGCTGCCGAACTGCGCGAAGGCTGCAAGTTCCCGGAACTGGGCGAGGTCACCCTTGATCTTACCGGCGACCTGCTTCATCGCCTTGATCTGCGCGGCGGAACCTACGCGACTCACCGAAAGACCTACGGACACCGCAGGGCGGATGCCTTGATAGAAGAGATCGGTCTCAAGGTAGATCTGGCCGTCGGTGATCGAGATGACGTTCGTCGGAATGTAGGCGGACACGTCGCCGGCCTGGGTTTCGATGATCGGAAGCGCGGTGAGCGAGCCGTTGCCGTTTTGCTCATTGACGCGGGCGCTGCGCTCGAGGAGGCGCGAGTGGAGATAGAAAACGTCGCCCGGATACGCTTCGCGGCCCGATGGGCGCTTGAGCAGCAGAGAGACCTGGCGGTAGGCGACGGCGTGCTTAGAGAGATCGTCGAAAACGATCAAGGCATCCATTCCATTGTCCATGAACCACTCACCCATCGCCGCGCCGGAGAATGGCGCGAGATACTGATTGGAAGCGGTATCCGAGGCTGTGGCGCAGACGATGATGGTGTACTGGAGGGCGCCGGCGGCTTCGAGCACGGCGAGAGAGCGCGCGACGTTCGACTGCTTCTGCCCGACTACGACGTAGATCGAGTAAAGCGGGCGGAAGCCCTCCTTGCCTTCGTTCTGCTTATTGATGCGGGCCTGATTGATGATCGTGTCGATGGCGATGGTCGTCTTGCCGGTCGCGCGGTCGCCGATGATCAACTCACGCTGGCCGCGACCGATCGGGATCATTGCGTCGATGGCCATGATGCCGGTCTGCACCGGCTGGCTCACCGATTTCCGCTTGATGATGCCCGGCGCGATCTTCTCGACCGGGTAAGTCGCGGTCGCGGTGATCGGGCCCTTGCCGTCCACCGGATTGCCGAGGGTATCCACCACGCGTCCGAGCAGGCCCTTGCCCACCGGCACGGAGAGCAGGCGGCCGGTCGTCTTGACTTCCATGCCTTCGACCACGTCGCGGTCGCTGCCGAGCAGGATGCAGCCGACCTCGCTTTCTTCGAGGTTGAGCGCGAGGCCGTAGATGTTCCCGGGGAATTCGATCATCTCGTTGAGCATGACGTCGCTCAACCCTTCGATGCGTGCGACGCCGTCACCGACTTCGCGGACGACGCCGACATTGGTGCGGGTCGTGGCGGTCTTGAGGCCGCTGATTTGAGATTCGAGTTCCTGTAGGATGCTGCTCATGAGTTGGGGCGATTAGGCGTGGGTAAGCTGAGTTTCGAGGCGGGTGAGGCGCTCGCGGACGGTGCCGTCGAAGACATCGCTGCCGATCTTGATCCGGAGTCCGCCGAGGAGTTCGGGCGTGACTTTAAATTCGGTCGTCAGGTCACTGCCGTACTTGCTGCGGAGATTGGCGACGATCTGGTCGGCCATGCCGCCATCGAGCGGGGTGGCGCTCTCGATCACGGCGTGATGCCGCCCGACTTCGAGACGCACGAGACGCTGGTATTCCTTGAGGATGCCCACGTAGTGCCGCGGCTTGCTGGTGATGATCTGGCGGGCGACGATGCCCACCTTGCCGCCGTCGAGGCGTCCATCCGTGAGGCTGGCCTGGAAGAGTTCCTTTGAGAGCTTGCGTGAATCCTTGTCGAGCTTCATGAGGGGGAAATCAGGCGGCGACCTGGCGGGCGGCTTCTTCGTTCAGGCGGCGCTGGTCGTCCGGATTCAGCACCTTGCCTGTCACCTTCGAGGTCGTATCCACGACGAGGCGACCGACTTCCCGCTTCAGTTCGCCGAGCATCCGGGTGTGTTCCATCGCCGCGGCCTCGCGGGCCTTCGTGAGAATCTGCTCGGCCTCGCTGATCGCGCGTTGCGATTCCTTGTCCTTCAGCGCGGCGGCGCTCGCCCGAGCTTCCTCGATCATCGTCTGAGCCTCGCTATTCGCCTTGGTCAGAATCTCCTGATACCGCTGCTCGGACTCCGCGAGTTGCTGTTTGATCTTCTCCGCGTTCGCGAGCCCATCGGCGATCTTCTTCCGGCGCACTTCGAGGACGTTGAGAATGGGCTTGTAAGCGAACTTGTTGAGCAGGAAAGCGACGATGCAAAAGCTGATGATCTGCGAAAAGAAGAGCCAGGCATTGAAGCCAAATCTGTCTGCAGTCGTGACCGCGCTGTTACCGAGTTTCTCGGCAATGCTGGGAGCTTCGGCGGCGAGGATAGGAAAGTAGTTCATAAGTCAAAGATCACCCGACCCGGCTTTGGCGCGGAACCTTCTACGGTCCCGCGCCAAGCCGTTCGATTACACGAGGAACAGCGCGAAGAACACGATGCCTTCAGCGAAGGCGGTGCTCAGGATCGCTTGCACGAGGATCGGGGTGGCCGCGCCGGGGTTCCGGCCGACCGCCGACGATGCGCCCATGCCGATGAGACCCACGCCGATCGCAGCGCCGAGCGCTGCAAGACCGACGTGAAGACTGCCGGTCATGCCGGTGGCTGCTTCTGCGAGGATGGGTGCGATGGTCATACTTGGTGGTGTTTGGGTTTTTCCCGACGCCCTACGTGGCTGACCCACGCATGAGCGGCGAAATCTTTACTTGTGGTGGTCGTGCCCTTCCTCGTGCTGGCAGATGAGGAGGGTGAAGACCGCAGTGAGAAGCATGAAGACGAGCGCCTGGACGAGGCCGACGAGCACTTCCATGAAGTAAAACGGGATGGGGATGAGGAAGGCCAGCGGACGGTAGATCGTTGCCATGGACTCCAGCATGTTTTCGCCGGCAAAGATGTTTCCGTAGAGTCGGAAGCTCAGGGACACAGGGCGAAAGATGATCGAGACGATTTCGAGCAGGCCGACGAGCGCGAAGATCACGACCATGAGCAGCTTCATCGCTCCCTTCGTCTCACCCTTCGGCCCGAAGAGATGGAGGATCAGACCGCCAAACCCATTCGCCTGCAGCGCCCACCAGCACCAGCAGACGAAGAAGATCACCGCCATCGCGAGGGTCAGATTCAGGTCGGCGCTCGCCCCGCGGAAGAGCGGACGCGAGATGTGATCGAGCCCGCCCTGGGCATTCGGAATACCCCAGCCGATCGTGCCGACACCGGGGATCAAGCCGGCCCAGTTTGTGAAAAGGATGAAGATGAAGACGGTGGCGAAGAACCAGAAGGTCTTCTTCACGAGGTCATGGCCGATGATGCTCTCGAGAAAGTCGTGCAGGCTCTCGACCATCCATTCCCAGAAGTTCTGCGCGCCATCGGGCACTTCCTTCACTGTGCGGGTGGCATACTGCGCAAAGCCGATGACGCCGATCGCGACGATCCAGGTGACGATCATCGAATTGGTGACCGCGAAGGGGCCGACCTTGATCCGCGGCGCATCGGGCGGCAGTCCGTGATGCACCTCCCCACCCTCCGCAGCGAGCGCGGTCGCGGCGCACAGGCTCCCAAAGACCAGCATCACCAAGCCCAGCGCGAGAAACCGGCGCCACACGGGACGGGCGTGCGAGACACTCGGGACAGGCTTCAGGGGATTCATTGCGGGATCGAAAAGATGGCTCTGAGGAATCACCGGACGCGGGACGGAAGTCACGAAGCGCATCGCATGGGGATGGAAGCGCGAGCCCGGTTTCTCCTCGGAAGGGCGGCGATGAAATAAGGAACGGATGAGCGACGCAAGCCCTTTGTGAAATTTTTCACAAACTTTTCCCAGGGTGGTCTCTCGCTCCGATTCACAATCCACTCCGATAGCAGGCGTGAAGAAAGCGGCGCGAGGACGACGCCGCACTCCAAAGCCTCAGCATCGTGAAACCAGACGCACGCCAGCTTTCGCGCGAAGCGCTTTGGAGTGCGGCGCGGCCCCGCTCCGCTTTACTCACGCACCTGCGGCTCACCGACGTCCGTCCCGGCTCACGCCTGAAACATGATCGTCACGCGCGCCCCGCGTTCAGGGAGATTGCGGATGTCGATGGTCGCGCCGTGGAGGTCGATGATGGTCTTCACCACGGCGAGGCCGAGGCCGGTTCCTTTGCCGGTCGGTTTCGTGGTGAAGAATGGCTCGAAAACCTTGGCCAGCTTGTCCTCGGGGATGCCGTGGCCGGTGTCGTCGATCTCGACCACGACGATGGACTGCCCCACGCGGAAGCTCTCGCTCGCACTCCCCGCGATGTTTTCACCGACGCCGGTGAGCTGCTTCGCGTA
>JBGSYE010000730.1:0-4805 GCA_041751075.1 Chthoniobacteraceae bacterium | reverse complement strand
CCCGCGGCCCGCGCCGCGCGCGCCATGGCCAGGGGATAGACGCCATTGCCGGCGATGAGGGTGAGGGAGGAGGCGGTGGACACAAGTGGAACGATGCGCAAGCTGAGAAGTGCCAAGGTTCAAGAGCCAAATTCCAAGTAAGGTTCAAAGCTCAAGTGGAGAAATTTCAAGCGATCGAGGTTGCAGCGCTTGCTTGAAATTTGAAATCTGACTCTTGGCCCTTACTTGGAATTTGGCTCTTTTGCTCTTGGAATTTCCTTCCGCCCTCACCCCGCAAACTGCATCTCCGCCAGCCGCCGATACATGCCGCCGTCGCGCTGGATGAGTTCCTCGTGGGTGCCGTGCTCGGCGACGCGGCCCTGCTCGATGACGTAGATGCGATCTGCCTCCCGCACCGTAGCCAGCCGATGCGCGACGATGAAGGCGGTGCGTCCGCGGAGCAGTTCGGCGAGGGCCTGCTGGATGAGGGCTTCGCTCTCGCTGTCGAGCGAGCTGGTCGCCTCGTCGAGGAGCAGGATGGCGGGGTCTTTCAGCAATGCACGGGCGATGGCGATGCGCTGGCGCTGGCCGCCGGAGAGTTTCACGCCCCGCTCGCCGGCGAGGGTGTCGTAGCGCTCCGGGAAACGCTCGATGAATTCCGCGCACTGCGCGCGCCGCGCGGCCTCGATGATCTCCGGCTCGGTCGCACCGGGGCGGCCGTAGGCGATATTGTCGCGGATGCTGGCGCCAAAGAGCAGCACCTCCTGCGGGACGATGGCCATGTGTCCCCGCACCGTGGCGAGATCGAGTGCGCGCGCGTCCTGGCCATCGAGCAGGATGCGACCGGAGTCCGGTTCGTAGAACCGCAGGAGCAGCGATACGATGGTCGATTTGCCCGCCCCGCTCGGCCCGACAAGCGCGATGCGCTCGCCGGCTTTTGCCTCGAGAGAAAGCTCGCGCAATACCGGCAGATCCCGCCGCGAGGGATAGCGGAAAGAGACCGACTCGAAGGCAACCTCGCCACGCAAGCGGACAAACTCGGAAGTCGAAAGTGGGAAGCCGGAAGTGCTGGCTTGTTCGTCCCGACTTCCGACTTCCGACTTCCGCCCTTCCCCCTCCTCCGCCATCAACTCCCGCACCCGCTCATTTGCCCCGAGTGTCTTCTGGAGCTGGCTAAACACTTCTGCGAACGACGAGACCGCCCCGCCGACGAAGATCGTGTACAAAGTGAAGCGGGTGAGCTGGCCGTGCGAAAGTTCACCGGCCTGCATGAGCCGCGCTCCATACCACAGCACGAGGATGATCGAGCCGAAGATGCCGAGGATGATGAAGGCCACGAGCCCGGCCCGGCGGCGCGCGGTGCGAAGGATCGCCTCGAGATACGCATCGAGTCCCGCGGTGTAGCGCCGCACCTCGTGCGCTTCGTTGGAAAAGGCTTTCACATTCGCGATGCCCTGGAAGGTCTCCTCAACCACCGTGGCGCTCTCGGCCAGCCGATCCTGCGCCTCGCGCGAGACCCGCCGCACTTTCCGCCCGACAAAGACCGCCACGAGCATGAGCACCGGGAAGGAGCAGAGCATCACCAGCGAAAGACGCATCGAGGTGAGCGCGATCATTGCCACGCCGCCGACGAGCATCATCGCCTGGCGCAACGCCTGCGGGATCGTCCCGCACAGCGTATCGGCGAGCAGCGTGAGGTCGTTTGAGAGCCGGCTGGTCAGTTCGCCCACGCGGTGCTCGCCGTGGAATCTCATCGGGAGCGAGAGCA
The DNA here is from genome assembly GCA_041751075.1 of Chthoniobacteraceae bacterium. GTDB lineage: Bacteria > Verrucomicrobiota > Verrucomicrobiia > Chthoniobacterales > Chthoniobacteraceae > JANNXQ01. Next base: position 3,058 of record JBGSYE010000730.1, on the reverse strand, counting down.
GCCGCGCATACAGCTCGCGCCGCACGCGGACCACGGCGTGCTCGCCGACCTGATTGAAGGCGTAGGAGTAGAAAAAGGTGAGCAACGCCTGGATCGCTAGCGTGCCGGCGAGCGTGAGCGCCACCGCATCGACGGTGGGAGTCCACGCGCCAGGCGGAGGCAGCGCACGCGAAGGGATCGCCGCGTCCACCAGATGCCCGACGAGAAAGGGAAACATGAGCCCGAAGGACATCGACGCGAGGAGCGCCGCGACCGCGAGCAGGAAGCGTCCTCGCTCGGGCTGGACGCAGGCGTAGAGTTCGCGGAGTTCGCGGAGGCGGGGACGCCTCGATGGCGATGGCTCAGCGCTCATCGCGCGGCGGTAGGACCAAGAGCCAGGAGCCAAGAACCAAGTGAGGGCCCAAGGAGTGGCTTGGTCTGGCTCTTGAAGCCTGGCCCTTTCATCGTTCGTGGTGGGACTCCGACTGATCCTTGAGGTGCAGCTTGATCTCATACTGCGCCGCCGCGATGCAGCCGCCGAGGATGATGATGGACCCCGAGAGATAGATCCACATGAGCAGCGCCACCACGCCGCCAAAGGTGCCGTAGAGCGCGTTGAAGTTGCCGATATTCTGCGTGTAGAGGACAAAGAGCCGCTGGAGCGCATCGAGGCCGATCGTCGCGAAGAGCGACGCCACCCAGACTTCGCGGAAGGAGGTCTTCCGCCGCGGCGCAAACTTGTAAAACATCAGGAAACCGTAAAAGAGAACGCACGGCGGCACCAGGAAGCGCACGAAATCGAACCAGTGCTTCACGAAAAGGAAATCGAGCCCGAACTCCCACGAGTGCGCCCAATAGAAATACTCGATCTGGTTCACAATCGTGGGCGCGACCGTCCCGAGGAGCAGCGCGCTGGCGAGGATGGCGGTCATGAAGACGTTCTTGATCGGCAACCGCCACCACGAGAGTTCCTTGGTGCCCCAGGCTCGGTTGACCCCGCGGACGAGGGCCTGGAAAAAGCGCAGCGCGCTCCACGCCAGGATCACTAAAGCGATGAAGCTCGCGCTGGTCCGCGAACGCACCACGCCATCGACGACCTTCAGCAGGTCCGAAGCGGAGTCGTCCTGCACCGGGATGTAATTCTGAATCTGTCCCGTGATCTTGGCCGCGGCGATATCCCGATTTCCGAAGAACGTCGAACCAATCGTGATGAGCAGGACGATGAGCGGAAAAAGTGCGAAGAAGGCATAGTAGGCAAAGGACGCCGAACGCTGCTCCCCATCCGTCTCGTCGTACTTGATCAACGCCCGCCAGGCCACCGCACCTGCCCGCCGCATCCACGAGGGCTCCTTGGCGGCGGGCGATGGCGGTTCATTCATCGGCCCGGAGTTTAGGGATCGCTTCCGGCCGGGCGCAACCCCGAGGACGATGCGGGGAAAAGGCGTTGCCTGCCGTGGCATTCGGGCGGAAATAGTGCGCCATGACCGCACTCGCCAGACCGCGTGAAGATCCCGCGCAAGCGCGCGTGCTTTTGCACGGCGTGAGTTGGGAGACCTACGAGCGCCTGCTCGCGGAGCACGAGGAGAGCGCCGGCCCGCGGTTCACCTACGACAATGGCCTCCTCGAGATCATGACCCTCTCCATCGAGCACGAAGAACCGAATCGCACGCTGGCCTCGCTGGTCGAACTCGTCCTCGGCGAATGGGAGCGCGATTTCCTCCGCGCGGGTTCCAATACCTTCAAACGCCGCGACCTCGCAAAGGGCTTCGAGCCGGACTCCTGCTTCTACCTCCGCCAACCGGAACGGGTGCGCGGCAAGCGCCGGCTCGATCTTGCGACCGATCCGGCGCCAGACCTCGTGATCGAAATCGAAGTGACCAGCGCCGCCCTGCCGCGGCTTCCAATTTTCGCGGCGATCGGGGTTCCCGAAGTTTGGCGTTCGGATGGCTCTGCCGTGCAAATCCTCGCGCTCCAGGAAAGCGGATATGAAGATACCGCCGCGAGCACGATGATGCCCGGTTTGAACGCGGACACGATCGCGGACATCCTCTCCCGCAGCCGGGAGATGAAAGGCTTTGCCTGGATGCGCGAAGTCCGCGAGTGGGCGCAGGCGCACCGGCCTTGAAGCGACCCCTCGCCCTGGCCGCGCTGCTCATGGCGATCGCAAGTCCCGCATCGCCCGGCGAAGATCGCGTCGCCCAAGCCCGCAAGACACGAGGAGCGATCGTCCGCGAGCGCTGCACCGCACTCGGCCTGCCGTATCCGCCGCGCGAAATCTTCCTCCGCGCCTTCAAGCAGGAAGCGCTGCTCGAAGTGTGGGCGCGGAAGGATGCGGGAGCGTTCAAACTTTGGAATTCCTATCCCGTCCTCGCAGCGTCCGGCGGCCCCGGCCCAAAACGCCGCGCCGGCGACCGCCAGGTGCCAGAAGGCTTTTACCGCATCGACCGCTTCAATCCCGAGAGCCGCTTCCACCTCTCCCTCGGCATCGACTACCCGAATTCCTCGGACCGCATCCTGAGCGACCGGAGAAACCCCGGTGGCGACATCTTCATCCACGGCAAAGACGTGACCATCGGCTGCCTGCCCCTCGGGGACGAAGCGATCGAAGAGCTTTACCTCCTCGCGCTGGACACCCGGGAGCGCGGGCAGCGCAGCATCGCCGTCCACATCTTCCCGGCCCGCATGGCGGGGGAGGAGTGGGCGCGCTTCCGCTTGGGGCAAAGCCGGGAACTGTGTAGCTTTTGGGAGCAGTTGCAGCCCGTGTTCGATGCCTTCGAGCGCACCCGACGCGTCCCGGAGATCGTCGTGGATCGGGGGGGACGCTATGCGATCCGCGCGCAGCCGTAGAGCGAGCCTTGACCCCGGAGTCAGGGCCGTGCCGGTTGCGTCCAGTCCTCCACGATCAGTCCCGGCACTCGGGAAAACTCCCCGAAATTGTTTGTCACCAGCGTTGCTCCCTGTCCCAGCATCGCGGCGGCGCTCCAGAAATCTGCTTCACCGATGACCCTGCCTTTGCTCTCCAAAGCCGCGCGGATGGACACATATCGCTCGATGGTCGCCAGCGTCGGCCAAAGCACGG
>JBGSYE010000729.1:0-3284 GCA_041751075.1 Chthoniobacteraceae bacterium | reverse complement strand
GATGAAAAGCACGTCGCCGCGCTCCAGCGTCGTGAGCAGCCCCGCGAGATCGCCGGCCTTCTCGATCGTCGGCCCGCTCGTGTTCTTGATGTTCACCCCCATCGCCGTGGCGATGATGTACGCGAGCGTCGTCTTGCCGAGCCCCGGCGGCCCGCTGAGCAGGATGTGCTCGAGCACATCCCCGCGCTGCTGCGAAGCCTGCACCATGAGTTCGAGCCGCGCGCAGACTTTCTCCTGCCCGGTGAATTCGCTGAACATCGGCGGACGCAGGGAGACGTCGAAAGGCGTGTCAGGTGGTTCGGCGGAATGTTTTGCGGGATGATCGGGCACGGCGCGGAGTGTAGGAGGCGGGCGGGAATGATGAATGATGAATTTTGAATTTTGAATTTCCGCGCGCGTCCGTCGCGCGCCACGCCCTCCATTCAACATTCAACATTCACCATTCAAAATTGCCGCTTCCCGCTCCCCCACCCCATCGCTAAACCTCGCGCCATCTTGAATCCGAACGCTTCCGCCGCCTCGAATCCACTGCGCGAAGGGCTCTCGAATCGCCCCATGCCACAGCCGTGCAACGTCGTGATCTTCGGTGCCTCGGGCGACCTCACCTTCCGCAAGCTCATCCCCGCGCTCTACAATCTCGCCGCCGACGGCGACCTCCCCGCCGAGACGAACATCGTCGGCTTTGCCCGGCGCGAAAAGACCGACGAGTCGTGGCGCGCGGAACTCAAGGAGACCACCGCGAAGTGCTCGCGCTCCGGCCTCAACGAACCCATCTGGAGCAGCTTCGGCCCGCGCATTTACTACTGCCAAAGCGAATTTGGCAACGCCGCCGGCTATGAGACGCTCGCGAAGCGGCTCGACGAACTCGACGAATCGAGCGGCACGCGCGGCAACCGGCTCTTCTACCTCTCCGTCTCACCCGGCGACTTCGAGGGCATCCTCACCCAGCTCGCCGCCGCCGGCCTGAACAAACACCGCTCGGGCGCGTGGACCCGCGTCATCGTCGAGAAACCCTTTGGCACCGACCTCGCCTCCGCCCACGAGCTCAATGAAGTCGTCGGCCGCGTCTTCCGCGAAAAGGACACCTACCGGATCGACCACTACCTCGGCAAAGAGACCGCGCAGAACATCATGGTTCTGCGCTTTGCCAACTCCATCTTCGAGCCCCTCTGGAATCATCGCTTCATCGACCACGTCCAGATCACCGCTGCCGAGCCCCTCGGCGTGGAGCAGCGCGGGCCTTACTACGAGTCCAGCGGCGCGCTGCGCGACATGGTGCAAAATCATCTGCTCCAGCTCCTCTGCCTCACCGCCATGGAGCCGCCCACCGATCTCACCGCGGATAGCATTCGCGATGAGAAGGTGAAAGTCATCCGCTCCCTGCGCCGCATGACTCCCGCCGATGTGGCGAAGAATGTCGTGCGCGGACAGTACGCCGCCGGAGCCATCGCCGGCAAGGAAGTGAAACCTTACCGCGCCGAGGATCGCGTGAGCCCCGAGTCGATGACGGAGACCTACGTCGCGCTGAAGGTGAACGTCGATACCTGGCGCTGGGCGGACGTTCCCTTTTACGTCCGCGTCGGCAAACGCCTGCCGAAGGGCGGCACCGAGATCGCCGTGCAATTCAAGAACGCCCCCTGCGTCCTCTTCAATTCACCCGAAGAACCCCTCGGCCCGAACGTCCTCGTCATCCGCATCCAGCCCGACGAAGGCATCTCCCTGCGCATGCAGTGCAAGATGCCCGGCAACGCCATCCACATCGAGCCCGTGAAGATGGACTTCCACTACGGCACCAGCTTTGGCAAAGCCTCCCCCGAAGCCTACGAGCGCCTGCTGCTCGACGCCATGAGCGGCGACGCCACCCTCTTTGCGCGGCGCGATGAAGTGGAAGGCGCATGGCGCTTCATCGACGCCATCGAAGACGCCTGGCACCAGACGCCGAACCCGCCGCCCCTTTGCACCTATCCCTCCGGCTCCTGGGGCCCGAAGGAAGCCGACGCTCTCCTCGAAGCCGATGGCCGCACCTGGCGGCGGATGTAGCCCGCGTCCCCACACTCCGTAGCTCGCGCCGGAAACGCGGCGATCGTCTTCTGTCCCGAAGGGACATCTGGCAGCGCACCATGCTCCCGGGGCCTCTCAGATCCCCATGCGCGGCAGGGCATATCTTTATCCGCGCCCGGATGAGCACCGTGTCCATGCCAGCGCTCCGGCAATCCTTGCCGCCCCCACCTTCCGTGGTACTCTCGCCCCCGAGCCATGGCGGAAAGCTCTGAAGACACCTGTAACCACTCCTGCGAAAGCTGCGGCAGCCCGATCGATGGATCGGACCTGACGCCGCTCACGATCCTGCGCTGCCCGAGTTGCGATCACCCGAACCTGGTGAATACGCAATTCCATCATTTCAAACTGGTTGAGATCATCGGCTCGGGCGGCATGGGCACGGTGTACCGGGCTTCCGATCAGAGCCTGAATCGCACCGTGGCGCTCAAGCTTTTGCGGACCGAACACATGCGTGATCGGTCCATCGTCGCGCAGTTTGAAAAGGAGGCGGCGATCACCGCGGCGATCAATCATCCGAATGTGGTAAAGATTTTTTCCACAGGCTCCGATCGCGGCACCGTGTACATCGTCATGGAGCTGGTGGACAAGGGCTCGCTCGACGACTTGATCAATATCCAGGGCCGGGTCTCGGAGGCGCAGGTGCTGGAGGTCGGCATCCAGATCGCACGCGGACTCCAGGCCGCGTGGCGCAATGGCCTGCTCCATCGCGATGTGAAGCCGGGCAATATCCTCTTCAACGACGCGCACACCGCGAAGATCGTCGATTTCGGACTCGCGGCGCTCGCCGATGAATCGGGGCAGATCGGCGGGGAGGTCTGGGGCACGCCCTACTACGTCGCGCCGGAGAAGCTGGAGTCGCCGCCGCAAGAGGATTTCCGCAGCGATATCTACTCGCTCGGCTCGGCGCTCTTCCATGCGATCGCGGGGCGTCCGCCGTATGAGGCCGAGGATGCGTCGATCGTCGTGCTGAAGGTGCTGAAGAGCCAGCCCGTGAGCTTGCAGAGCTTCGCGCCCGAGGTGACGAGCGCCACCAGTTTCGTGATCAATCGGATGCTGAAAAAGAATCCGCAGGAGCGCTACCAGAGCTACGAGGAACTCATCGAGCATCTGCAATTTGCGCGCACGGAGATCGCCGAGGGTTTCGTGCCGCCGCCACCGCCGCCGCCGCCCGCAAAAGGCTCGCGCTGGGTGACGCTGTGCGTGGGCTCGCTCGTCGTGGCGGC
>JBGSYE010000728.1:0-2854 GCA_041751075.1 Chthoniobacteraceae bacterium | reverse complement strand
CAAGGCGCGCACCAGCTTCGGCGTCCAGGTCAGTTCCGGTGGCAACGGGTCGGGATGAAAAGCACGATTCCCCGCGAGCGTCTTGATCCATCGGCCCGAGGCTTTGGGTGCGTTGGCGGTGCGGCGTTTCACGGTGAAATAAGAAAGGCGCTATTTCAATAATAAGCTTTGGATTGAAATAGTGGCCTTTGCTATTTCAGTCAACGCTTCCCTGCTTCGGCATTTCATGAGCTGTCTGGTTTATTGCGCAACGAGGACCAATCTCTGAACTGACAAGCTCCGTGAGCGTCGGATTGGGGGGAGAAGCGCTGGCAACCGATTCTTCGACCTGCGGAGCGCTCGACGGAGAGCGGATCGAGGTCATAATGCGCCTCGATAACCCCGGTATTGGACGTATTTGAACCGCATTCCGCCGGCCCGAATCCGACTACTCCTTGCGCTTCTGAGCGGGGTGCAGCGTTCTCTCGTCAGCGAGCATTCCGACATAAGGTCGCGATGCGCCGGGCGCGCGTCTCGGGACGTTTGATTGCTTCGAGGCGGTAGAGAATGGCGTAACGGTGACGCTATGAAATCCGGCTGGGATGGATGGGTTGCTCATGCGGCACTTTCTAGCGGAACCGCACTCCAGCGCCGTGGCCGCCCAGTCGATCGCACGTTTGCCGTGCATCGGTGCAGTTACGAACGATCGAGTTTCGAGAAGCGGAGTGCCCGAGCGGCCGATTAGCTGGTATCGCACAGTTAGTGAGTTGTTTCGGCTTCGTGGGAGCCGGATTCCGCGCGCAGCAGAATTTTGATACCGAAGCGCCCGGCAACCTCGGAAAGTCGAGCAATCTCCGCCGGACCCGGCAGCGGCGGTGCCTGACCGGGGTCGAGCCAAGGAGTGCCTGTTTCCTCAAACATCTTTTCTAAGCCCGCCGGGGCTACGAGAAGCAGCATCTCCACTGGTTGGTCGGTCTTGTTTTTGAAGGAATGCGCCACATTGCGCGGGAGGATGATCCAATCGCCTTCACGCGCGGTGTTGGGCTGAGCGTCCGCGACGATCGAAAGCTCGCCTTTCAAAATGAAAAACGCCTCCTCTTCGCGGCTGTGCCGGTGGAGTGGGGTGCCGCCGCCGGGATAGACCAACCCGTGCCACAGTGCATAGCGACCGCCGGTGTCCTCGCCGGTCACCAGAAAAGTGTAAACGTCGCCCGCTGTGGCCAGACACCGGCCTTCACCGCGTCGCCGCACGGTCATCTCCGGGGCCTGCTGAAACAGCGTGGAGGCGGGGTCCAGATCGATTCCAAAGTCGCGCCCGGCGGTGGTCAGCCTTTCGAGAAAATCTGGCGGCGCTTCCGCAAACGGGCCGTCTGGTCCAGCAGCGCGTTCGCCGACCGCGAGTTGGAAGTCCGCGAAGCCAGCGGGCGCGCAAACCACGAGAACCTCCGCCGGAGCCTTGCTCTCGTTCTTGGGGAAATGGGCGGTGCCGCCCCGGATATTGATGAAGTCGCCTCGCTCCAAACGAACCGACTCATTGCCAGCGTGGAAAGTCATCTCGCCGCCAAGCATGTAGAAACCTTCGTCGAAGGTGTGAACGTGCGGTGGTGCGCCACTCCCTGGTTCCGACTTTCCACGAGTGACATCGTAAGTCCCGAGCGTCTCCGCGCCGCGCGCCATGATTTGAGAAGGAGTCCCGTGAAACGAGACCCACATTCCATCCCGGAGGCCGACGATCTTTGGGGTGAGTGTGCTCATAAATTGCGCGGTTTTCGAGTTAAAGCGATCTGCCGGCTCTGGTCATCATTTGAACGGGTCGCGGCGATCATTGCGGGAAGTGACAATCGCACAACGTTCAACCGCGCTCTCGCCGCGCTTTTACTACTATGCGGCGGTTGCCAAGGTGGATGGCTCCACCTTTAGCTCAGGGAGCGCCGCGTTGGCCTTCCACAACTCGGCGGCGCAGCCCGCTTCATCCGACCCCAATCCGCCCGTGCTTACACTGGTGGGTGTAATGACCCGGAGGCGGGTGTTCGCGGGAATCAGACCAGCACGCCGCCGCCGTCCACGTCGAGTGTGACACCGGTGATGAACGGATTGGTCATCAGCGCGAGCGCCGCCTCGGCGAGATCGGCGGGCGTGCCGACTTTTCCCACGGGCAGATTTTTCGCGATGCCCGCATACATGCCTTCGCGCGCGGCTTCGGGCATGCCGAGGTAGGCTCCGGTGTCGCGCGTCATTCCGGGCGAAATCGTGTTCACGCGGATTGGCGCGAGGTCGCGGGCCAGGGCACGGCCGAGCGCTTCGACGGCGGCGTTGACGGGACCGAGGATGGAGTCGTTGTGGCCAGGCCGGCGCGAGAGGATGCCGGAGAAAAGGGTGATCGAGCCGGTGGGTGCGATCCGGGCGTATTTCGCGCAGAGATACGCGCCGAAGAACTTGCTGCGAAACGTGAACTCCGCGTCCGCCAGCGGCAGTTCGTTGAGAGTGCCAGTCTTCACTGAACTGCCGGTGACGACGAGATGATCGAGCCCGCCGACTGCGGCGAAGAACGCCTGCACCGACTCTTCACTCGTGGTGTCGATGACGCGCCCTTCACCGCCCGTTTCGCTCGCTGCTTTCGCCACTTTATCCGCCGAGCGACTGCCGACGATTACGTGAGCACCGCGCGCGACGGCGAGTTTGGCGATGGCGAGTCCCATGCCCGAGGTGCCACCGATGACGACTACTTTTTGGTTTTGCATAGATTGAAGAACGGTTGGATTCGGCTGTCGGGCTCAAGCAAGGCTGCGATGCGCGTGGCCGCCCACCGACCGTCGCGTTGGGTAGTCACGAGCCACCGAGCCGGCGCGGTGCGGGATCCGCCTTGGCGCGAGTG
>JBGSYE010000727.1:0-8193 GCA_041751075.1 Chthoniobacteraceae bacterium | reverse complement strand
GCCGCGGCGGGACTCGCGCGGCGCTGGCTGCGGCGTCCGTTGGTCCGCTTTGCGGTGCTGCTGCTCGGCTCCGCGGCATGGGGCTGCATCGCCCTGGCGCTTTACAACGATGCGAACCTCTTCGTCCCCATCTTCGGCCCGCTGCTCGCCTTCAATCTGAATGGCATCGGCGGCCTCGCGCTCGACATCGTGCTCGAGCGCCGTGAGAAGTCCCACGTCCGCCGCACCCTGGAGCGCTACGTCTCGCGCAATGTCGTCGAGGAACTCATCGACAGTCCCGATCAATACACCCGCGCCCTCGGCGGCGATCTGCGCCGGGTGACGATCCTCTTTTCCGACATCCGCAGCTTCACCCGCGCCGCCGCGACAATGGACTCCCGCGCCCTGGTTGCGCAGCTCAATGAATACTTCGCCGCGATGGTCGAGTGCGTCTTCCGCTACGGCGGGACGCTGGACAAATTCATCGGCGACGCCGTGATGGCCGTGTGGGGGAATACCCGCAGCAACGGCCCGGCCGAAGACGCCACCAACGCCGTGCGGTGCGCGCTCGCGATGTGCGAGGAGCTGGAAAAGCTGAACGCGCGCTGGACCGCCGAGGGCCGCCCACCTTTCCGCATCGGCATCGGCATTAATTCCGGCGAGGTCGTCGTCGGCAACATCGGCTCGCCGCACCGGATGGAATTCACCGTCATCGGCGATGCCGTGAACATCGCGTGGCGCCTGCAGGAAAGGACCAAGCAAGGCGCGATGATCCTCCTCGGAGAAAGCACCGCCGCCCTGCTCGGCGAGGAGTTGCCGACCGAGGACTGTGGCGAACTCCACCTCGCCGACCACGAGCCCGTGCGCTACTCGCGGCTCGCGGGCGATGATGACCTGCTGAAGACCCAGCGGGCTGGGCCGCGGCTGGCGAAGTGCCTCGCCGCAGGCTAGGCGCAGCGGAGCGCGATCGGTTCCGGTGCCCACACGCGTCCCGCGTTTTGGCCGCGGCGTCCCGCCGCGACGGACTTTCCGAGGCGGCCTCCCGCGCAAGAGATCCACACCCGCGGAACACGCCGGCAGGTCTTCCGGCCCGGAGCTCTTGCCTGCACTCGGCGCTTTACGAATTTCCTCATCGCGAGACGCGATGACCAACACGCGGGACGCGTATGGTACGCGGAGTCGCCGCGTCCGCTTCTCCCCTTGAGGAATTCTGCTAAGAAGCCACGCGCCGTGCGGTCTCCCGACCAGTCGTGCTGCCCATGCGGCTCATCCCATGCTTCGGGAACAACTTCCCAGACCCAATCCCAGCCCAACACCCAATCCATCCCGTATGAGCGAAGACATCAAACCCGTTACCTGGTTCGAAGATCCGGCGCATTTCCGCCGCACCTCCCGTCGTGAATTTGTCTTTGCCGGCCTCGTCGGCGGGCTCGGCCTGACCATGGGCAACTTTTTCAAGCTGCGCGCCGAGCAGGCGGCAGCGGGCGTGAAGCTCGAAGCCAAGGCGCAGTCGCTGATCCATATCTACCTGCCGGGCGGTTGCGCCCATCAGGAGACGTGGGATCCGAAGCCCTTTGCCCCGATCGAATACCGCGGGCCGCTCGGGACCGTGGATACCAAGATCCCCGGCGTGAAATTCTCGCAGCACATGAAGAATACCGCGCAGATCGCGGACAAGATCACCGTGGTGCGCTCAATGACCCACGGAGAAGCGGCGCACGAGCGCGGCACGCACAATATGTTCACCGGCTACCGCCCGAGCCCGGCGCTCCAGTATCCGTCGATCGGCTCGGTGGTCTCCCACGAGCTCGGTTCGCGCAACAATCTGCCGCCTTACGTCTGCATCCCGAATGTGCCGAACGAATTCGCGGCGACCGGCTATCTCTCCACCAGTTACGGACCCTTCAGCCTCGGCAGCGACCCGGCGCGGGGCGACTTCAAGGTGCGCGACCTCAATATGCGCGATGGCATCACCGGCGAGCGTTTCGACCGACGCCGCGACATCCTCGGCACGGTGGACGAGCATTTCCGCACTTTGGAGAAAAGCGACGCCATCACCGCGATGGACAGCTTTTACCAGGCGGCCTACTCGCTCGTGTCGTCGGCTTCCGCGCGCGAGGCCTTCAATCTCGCCGCCGAGCCGGAGGCCATCCGCGCCGAATACGGCAAACACGAAGCGGGCCAGCGCATGCTCATGGCGCGGCGGCTCGTGGAATCGGGCGTCCGCTTTGTGTCGCTGACCTACGGCGGCTGGGACATGCACTCCGGCATCGCCCGCAACATGGAGCGCCAGCTCCCGAACTTCGATCAGGCTTACGCCACGCTCATCCGCGACCTCGATCGCCGCGGGATGCTCGACCAGACGATGGTCATGGTGTCCTCGGAGTTCGGCCGCACGCCGAAGATCAACAAGGACGCGGGCCGCGATCACTGGCCGCGCGTCTTCTCGGTGGCCTTCGCCGGCGGCGGCTTCAAGCGCGGCTACGTCCACGGCTCCTCCGACGCCACCGGCGCCGAGCCGGAGAACGATCCGCTCACGGTGGAAAACATGTCGGCGACCGTCTTCAACCAGCTCGGCATCGATCCGGAGAAGCGGCTCATGGCCCCCGGCAGCCGCCCGATCGCCATCGTCAAGGACGGCACGGTCGTCACCGACCTGCTGGCCTAAAAAGCGCACGCCCGCGCGGTACTTCATCATGGGTCCCATGGGTCGCATGAGACTCATGGGACCCATCTTTACATCTCCACCCATGAAAGCTCCCATCTCCCTCGCCGCGCTCCTGGCGCTCGCGACTCCCCTTTTCGCCGGCACGCCGCGGCTCTCGCACATCTATCCGGCCGGCGCGCAGCGCGGCGGCGAGATCGAGATCACATGCAGCGGGACGAATCTCGGCGATCCGCGGGAATTCCTCTTCGAGCTGCCGGGCCTCACTGTCACGAACCTCACAGCGGCCGGAAACAAGGTGAAGGCAAAGGTGAAAGTCGCGCCGGATGCGAAGCTCGGCGAGCACCGCGCGCGTCTCGTGACGAAGAGCGGGATCAGCGACGTGCGGCTCTTCTTTGTCTCACCCTTTCCGATGGTGGAAGAAGTGCCGCCGGCGAAGGGCGCGCCCGAAACTCCGCAGCACGTCGCGCCCGGCACGACGGTCTATGGGCGGACGCAAAATGACGACCAGGACACCTTCGAGATCGACGCGAAGAAGGGCGACCGCATCAGCGCCGAAGTCATCGGTGTGCGCGTGCAGACCCAGGCCATCTACGATCCGGTGATCACGATCGCCAAGGCCGACGGCACGGCGCTCACCACGGTCGATGACATCCCCTTTTCCCGTCAGGATCCCGTCGCGAGCATCATCGCCCCGGCGGATGGCAAATACCTCATCACCATCAAGGATTCCTCCAACGCCGGACCCGGCGAATGCGCGTATCTCATGCACATCGGGAACTTCCCGCGTCCGCTGGCCGTGTATCCGCCCGGCGGACCCGCTGGCTCGGAAGTGAAGCTCACCTTCATCGGCGATCCCTCGGGGCCGATCGCGAAGACGGTGAAGCTGCCTGCGGAGCCTGTGGATCAGTTTGAAGTCTTCGCCGAGCAGGGGCAGATCGCACCTCAGCCAAACCACATCCGCGTCTCGGCCATGGTGAACTCGCTCGAAGTCGAGCCGAACGACGACATCACCAAGGCGCCCGCCGCGCAACAGCTCCCCGTCGCCTTCAATGGCATCATCGAAAAGGACGGCGACGCCGATTGCTTCAAATTCATCACGAAGAAAGGCCAGGACTACGACGTGAGCGTCTTCGCCCGCCGACTCCGCTCGCCGCTCGATCCGGTGATCGAAATCATCGCCCCGAAAGGAAATCGCCAGGCCATCAATGACGACGCCGGCAATCCTGACAGCTTCCTGCGCTGGAAGGCGCCGGAAGACGGCGAGTACTTCATCGCCATCCGAGATCAGCTCGGCCAGGGCGGCGCGAACTTCATCTACCGCATCGAGATCAAAGCCGTGGAGCCCCGCATCACCACCTGGCTGCCGGAGATGACGCAGAATCAGAATCAAGATCGCCGCGCGATCCCGGTGCCCAGGGGCAACCGCTACGCCTCGCTCGTGCGCATCAAGCGCTGGGACGTGGGCGGCGACGTCGTGCTGGAGCCAAAGGATCTTCCGCCCGGCATCAAGGCCATCGCCGGCCCGATCGACAAGAGCGTGGATACCATCCCCGTCGTCTTCGAGGCCGCGCCCGACGCGGCACCGTCGGCCCGCGCCTTCGAGTTCATCGCAAAAGTCACCGATGCACCCAAGACCCCGAGCACCATCGAGCACATCGTCGATGTCGCGGAAAATGGTAACCAGCGGCCGTATTACACCATCCAGGAGAAAAAACTCGCCGCCGCCGTCACCGACGAGGCGCTGGTGACCCTCACGCTCGATCAGCCCAAAGTTCCGATCCTGCAAAGCGGCTCCATGAGTTTGAAAATCAAAGCTGAGCGCAAAGGCGACTTCAAAGGCCCGATCAATCTCGCCCTCCTTTACTCGCCACCCGGCATCGGCACCGCGGGCCTCGTCACGATCCCTGCGGACAAGGACGAAGGCGTCGTCACGATCAGCGCAAACAAGGACGCCGCGCTCGCGAAGTGGAAGATCTGCGTCGTAGGCAACGCCGACTTTGGCAAAGGCCCCGTGTGGCTCAGCACCCAGCTCAGCGACCTCGCCGTCGCCGCACCCTTCGTCTCCGGCCAGGTCCAGCGCACCTTCTGCGATCAGGGCGACAGCACGACCGTCACGGTGAAGCTCGAGCAAAAGATCGCCTTTGAAGGCAAAGCGAAAGTCACGCTCTCCGGCCTGCCGCCCGGCGTCACCGCCGAGGAAGTCGAAGTCACCGAGGATTCCACCGAGGCGAAGGTCCCGATCAAGGCCAGCAAGGACGCGCAAGCCGGCCAGCACAAACAACTCTTCGCCACCTTCACCCTCGTGAAAGACGGCGAACCGATGCTCACGAGTTTCGCCCAGGGCGGAATCCTCCGCATCGACAAGGCCACCGTGGCCAGCAACGAAGAACCGAAGAAATGAAAACGACCCTCCGCCTCGCCACAGCCGCCCTTCTCGCCAGCGGCACGCTCTCCTCCGCCGCCGTCACCACCGACACTGCGGAATTCTCCGTCTTTCCGTCCGATGTGAAGCTCAAGTTTCAGCGCGACCGGCAGTCGCTCGTCGTGCGCTTCCAGCAAGCCTCCGGCGTGCATCGCGACGTTACGGCGGAGGCGACGTTCAGCGTCGCCGATCCAGCGAAGGCGAAGGTCGAGAAGGGCGTCGTCGTGCCGCTGGCCGATGGAGACACGACCGTGCGAGTCGAGTGGGATGGCAAGACCGCAGAAGTGCCCGTGAAGATCGAACAGGCAGCAGTGGATCAGGCGGTGAGCTTCCGGCTCGATGTGATGCCGGTCTTCATGAAGGCCGAGTGCAATCGTTGCCACGGAGCGGCGCGCGGACAGGATGGATTCATGCTCTCGCTCTGGGGCTTCGATCCGGAGAACGACCACTATCGCATCACCCGCGAGCAGCCCGGACGCCGGATCAATCTCGCGATGCCGGATGCCTCAATGCTCCTGACCAAGGCGAGTGGCGAAGCGCCGCACACGGGCGGGAAGAAATTCGACAAGGGCACCCCGCTCTACAACACCGTGCTCCGCTGGCTGGAAGCCGGAGCGCCCAATGACAAGCCCGACGTGGCGACCTGCACGAGCCTCGAGATTTTGCCCAAGCAACTGCTGCTCGAGAGCCCCGGCCAGAAATTCAAGATGACCGTCCGCGCGCACTACAGCGACGGCACGGATCGCGATGTCACCGGCGAAGCACTCTACCTTTCCAGCAACGACGGCAGCGCGAAGATGGGCGATGACGGCATCCTCACGACCGGCCAGCGCGGCGAAGCGTTCGTGATGGCGCGCTACGCGACGCACACCGTGGGCTCACAGGTCATCGTGATCCCGAAGGGGCTGAAGTTCGAGTGGCCGACCGTCGAGGAGCGCAACTACATCGACACACTCGTCAACGCCAAGATCCGCAACCTGCGCATGACGCCGAGCGAACTCTGCGACGACGAGACCTTCCTCCGCCGCGTGCAACTCGACGTCGTCGGGCTGCTGCCCACGCCGGATGAGGTGAAAAAGTTCGTCGCCGATCCGAACCCGCAGAAGCGCGCGGCAAAGATCGATCAGCTCCTGAAGCGCGACGAGTTCGTCGATCTGTGGGCGTTGAAATGGGCGGAGCTGCTGCAGATCCGCACGGTGCAGAATCTCGCCAGCTACAAGTCGATCCTGAACTACCACACCTGGACGCACGACCGGCTGAAAAAGAACGTGCCACTCAACGAGATCGCCCGCGAACTCCTCAGCGCCAGCGGCTCGAATCTCTCCGACGCGGCGGTGAACTACTACCAGCTCGAAAACGATCCGCTGAAGCTCGCGGAAGACACTGCGCAATCCTTCCTCGGCATCCGCATCCAGTGCGCGCAGTGCCACAATCATCCGTTCGACCGCTGGACGATGGACGACTATCGCGGCTTCGTCGGCTTCTTCAGCCAGATCGGTCGCAAAAATGGCGAAGATCCACGCGAGAAGATCATCTACAACAGCGGCTCTGGTGAGTCCCGCAATCCCGTGGGCAATAAAGTGATCCCACCGAAATTCCTCGGCGGCGACGCGCCCGACACCAAGGACAAGGATCGACGCAAGGTGCTCGCCGATTGGATCGCATCGCCGGACAACCCCTACTTCCCACGCCACATCGCGAATCTGGTGTGGGCGCAATACATGGGACGCGGCATCGTCGAGCCGGTGGATGACGTGCGCATCTCAAACCCCGCGTCGAATCCCGAACTGCTCGACGCCCTCGCCGCCAAGCTCGTGGAATACAAATACGACCTGCGGAAAGTCGTCCGCGACGTGTGCAATTCCCGCAGCTACCAGCTCACCACGCGTCCGAATACCACCAACGAACTCGACGACCGGAACTTCGCCAAGGCAACCATCCGCCGGATGCGCGCCGAGGTGATGCTCGATTGCATCAATCAAGTGACTGAGACCCAGGACCGCTTCAAGGGTCTGCCGCTCGGGGCGCGCGCCGTGGAGATCGCCGATGGCAAGACGACGAACTATTTCCTCACCACCTTTGGCCGCCGCGACCGCGAGGTCATCTGCGCGCGGGAGGAAGTCGGCCCCACGCTCAGCCAGGCGCTGCACCTCCTGAATGGCGACACCGTCGATGCCAAGATCACCGAAGGCGGAGTCGTGAAGAAGCTGCTCGCCGCGAACATGGGGCCGCGCGACATCGCCACGGATCTCTTCCTGCGCTGCTTTGGCCGCATGCCGATGGACGAGGAATTGAACAAACTCGAGAAACACTGGGGCGTGACCGAAGAGCAACCGAAGGTCTTCAACGACATCTTCTGGGGCCTGCTCAACGCCAAGGAGTTCATGTTCAATCACTGAGACACCCTGGAGGGACACCCTCCGTAGTGTCCCCAATCAATGGGCGCAGGTGGGGCGGAGTTCACCACCCCCGCCCGCGGAAGTTTGGGACATGACGGAGCATGTCCCTCCAAATTCAGGATTCCGCCACCGGCACGCAGGCGCAGAAGAGATTGCGGTCGCCCCAGACGTTGTCGATCCGGCCGACGCTCGGCCAGAATTTGTGCTCGCGCAGCCAAGGCGCCGGATACCCGGCCTGCTCGCGGGTGTAAGGCCGAGTCCATTCGCTGGCGGTCACGGCGGGCGCAGTGTGCGGGGCGTTCTTGAGCGGGTTGTTGAGCTTGTCGATCGCGCCGGTCTCGACCGCAGTCATCTCGGCATGGATCGCGATCATCGCATCGCAGAAGCGGTCGAGCTCGGCCTTCGACTCGCTCTCGGTCGGCTCGACCATCAGCGTGCCTGCGACCGGCCAGCTCAGCGTCGGCGCGTGGAAACCGAAATCCATGAGCCTCTTGGCCACGTCCTCGGCCGTGGTGAGCTTGAAGCCACGCAGATCGAGGATGCACTCGTGGGCAACGAGTCCACCCGCGCCTTTGAAGAGCACGGGGAAATACAGATCGAGCCGGCAGGCCACGTAGTTGGCATTGAGGATGGCGAGCTTCGTCGCTTCGGTGAGCCCGGCGCCGCCCATCATGCGGATGTACATCCACGGGATGGTGAGGATCGAGGCGCTGCCGAGCGGTGCC
>JBGSYE010000726.1:0-2475 GCA_041751075.1 Chthoniobacteraceae bacterium | reverse complement strand
AGGACGCGCTGCCCTGCGTCGAAGACTTCATCTCGCCTCGCGCCTGGGCCTTCGCGCTCATCGCCATCCACGAATATCTCCGCCGCTTTTCCGGCGACCGCGTGGCCAATCAAATCCGCGACTTGCTCACGGCACGCCTGCTCCAGCGCTGCCGCGACGCCGAGCAGCCGGACTGGCTGTGGTTTGAAGATTCGCTCAGCTACGATAACGCGCGGCTCCCCCACGCGCTCATCCTCAGCGGCTGCTGGACGCCCGCGCCCGAGGCGCTCGAGATGGGGCTCAAATCGCTGCGCTGGCTGTGCGATGTGCAGACCACGCCCGCCGGCTACTTCCGCCCGATCGGCAGCAACGGATTCTACACGCGCGGCGGCTCCCCCGCGCAATTTGATCAGCAACCGATCGAAGCCTGCGCCACCGTCTCCGCCTGTCTCGAAGCGTTCCGCGTCACCAAAGACGCGGCCTGGTTCGCGGAAGCGCGGCGCGCCTTCGAGTGGTTTCTCGGCCGCAATGATCTCGGCCTTCCGCTCTACGATCCGACCACCGGCGGTTGCAGCGACGCGCTTCATCAGGATCGCGTGAATGCCAACCAAGGTGCCGAGTCGAGCCTCGCCTTCTACCTCGCGCTCGCGGAAATGAACCACGCCAAGAACCTCGTGTCCGGCGAACTCCGGCCCGAAACCAATCAGCCCTGACCCATCGCCATCATGCCCATCAAGATCCAGCGCCGCGACCCGCCGTTCCTGCCGGATAGCGCCCGCGTCATCATCCGGCCCTTCATTCCGGGCGAGCACCAGCGCGTCATCACCATCATCGGCCGCGCCCTCGCGCTCACCGAGGACGAAACCGAGCGCGAGCTCGAAGCGATCCGCCAGGAGTTCGACGGCCGCCATCTCGACATCGACGAACAGCTCCTCGGCGTGTTCCGAAAAGTCGAGCCGCAGCTCTTCTCCAGCCGCCCGCTCTCCCGCTCGCGCCAGCTCCTGATCGGCGCGCTTTTCACCGGCGAATACGCGCTCGAATCCGCCGCGCTCTTCAATCCGTCCATCGTCCCGCATCCCGATCAGACCGGCCTCGACGCCGGCGCGCTCCGCTTCGTCATGAGCCTGCGCGCGACGGGCGAAGGCCACATCTCGTCGATCGAGTTTCGCAGCGGCGTGATCGGGGCCGATTGCGCGATCTCGCTCGACGAAGTCTCGCGCTTCGTCACCGCGCCCGAACTCGTGCCCGATCCGCGTTACGAAAAGCCATCCTTCCTCGCGAAGCTGCACGAGATGGGAGTCGAAAATCTGGCCACCGAGGAAGTCACCGCCGGCCTCGGCGACCTCTTCACGCTCAAGGAACTCGACCTCAGCATGGACCGGCTGGAGCGCCGTTCGCTGGTGCTCTCGCGCGAGGAAAAGCGCACGCTCGAATGCATGCGCTGGCTCGCGGAATCCAATTACGAGCTGTGCTTCAGCCCGAAGCTGGCGATGAGCGAGCGCATTATTTTTCCTGTCTCGGCCAATGAATCCAACGGCATCGAAGACGCGCGTTTCGTCCGCTTCGTCGATGACGACGGCTCGGTCATCTACTACGCCACTTACACCGCCTACAATGGCCGCGTCATCCTTCCGCAGTTCATCGAGACGCACGATTTCCTGCACTTCCGCGTCCTCACGCTCAATGGCGGCGCCGTGCAAAACAAAGGCATGGCGCTCTTCCCGCGCCGTCTCGAGGGCCGCTACGCGATGCTCTCGCGGCAGGACGATGAGAACCTCTTCATCATGTTCTCGGACAACCCGCATTTCTGGAACGACCCGCAGCTCCTGCTCCGTCCCGGCGAAGCGTGGGAGATGAACAAAATCGGCAACTGCGGCTCGCCGATCGAGACCGAAGCCGGCTGGCTCGTCATCACGCACGGCGTCGGCCCGATGCGCCGCTACTGCATCGGCGCCGCGCTGCTGGACCTGGAGGATCCCACTCGCGTCATCGGCCGCCTCCGCGAACCGCTCATCCAACCAGAGGGCAACGAGCGCGAAGGCTACGTCCCGAACGTCGTCTATACGTGCGGCGCGCTGCTCCATCAGCGGAAGCTCATCCTGCCGTATGCGATGAGCGACAAGGCCACCGTCATCGCCTCCATCGACCTCGACGAACTGCTCGGCGCGCTGCGCGGCTAACCTGCCTCAATCACCACCCAGAGGAATCGCCGGGCCGTCTTTGCGCGGTGACCGCGCAAGGTATTCCGCGACTTTAGTCGGCGCACCACTCGCCAACGCTGACGCGCCCAGAACGCCGAGAGTTTTGACCGACTGAAGTCGCGGAATCCGTGGCGCGCCCCGTGATTTTTCCGGGTTTCAGCGGTTAAAGTAAAAGTGTCGCCTGCGATCAGACTTCGCGGCAAAGGGTGCCGGGTGGACAGCGGATTCCGGGTGGAGTGCTCGACGCGAGTGCCGAAGCGGGCGACCCGCCCGGTTCCAAGTGGGCGAGCGCGCC
>JBGSYE010000725.1:0-5583 GCA_041751075.1 Chthoniobacteraceae bacterium | reverse complement strand
CGCCGCGGGTCCGCGCCTATGCACTGCGCCTCCTGCGGCCTAAGCCGGGGCAGCTCCGAGTGCCCGAGCTGCGCACCATGGTCGAGTTGAAAGACGACGCGCTCTCGCTGGAAGTCGTGCGCGCGCTCGCCCGCGTCGGTGGAGAAGCGCTGACAACGCTGGCCGCCATCGCCGGTGATGAAACACGCCCCGCCGCATTGCGCGCCGAGGCCATCGACGGACTCGCCGCGAACGCCGAGCAGCATGTTTCTCTGTTCCTGACGCTGGGTACCCACGCCGAGACGCCTGTGCGCGAGGAAGCGTTGCGTGGTCTCCGGTCCGTCACGCTCGACGACAGGCAGAAGGACTCTCTGCGCAAAGTGGCGCACGACTTTCCCGCGTCCGCCGACCTCGTCGCTGCGGTGTTGGAGCCCGGGGCTGCCGCTTCGCTACGCCCGCCGCTCAACGATCTCGCCGCGTGGCAGCGCTTCGTCGCCCAATCCTCGACACCGCCCGATGTGGCCGCAGGCGAGCGCATCTTCTTTCATCCGCGACTCGTGCAATGCGCGAACTGCCACCAGCACAGCGGCCGCGGCAATGTCGTCGGCCCCGACCTCAGCGCCGTCGGGGATCGCGGTGACGACGGATGGCTGCTCCAGGCCATCCTGGATCCGAGCCGCGATGTCGCGCCGCAATTTCACGCGCGCTCGCTGGAGCTGAAGGACGGCACCGGCTTTCTCGGCATCCTCCTGCGCGACGGCGGCGGCGGGAAAGAATACTACCGCGATCTCACCGGCAGCGAACGCCTCATCCATACCGCCGACGTCGTCCGCCGCGAAGAGTTGAAGACCTCACTCATGCCACCGGGCCTGCTCGCTATGCTCACCGACCGCGAAGTCCGCGACCTGCTCGCCTTTCTGCGCCAGCGCAGTTCCCCTCGGAAAGAATGATTCCGGACTTCACTCCGGCACCGGCAGCGGAGTGATCGTCCGCACCGCCGTGGGGTCGCGAGGATGCGGGCGCGGATCGTGCCAGCGCTCCCGTGGCGCGGGTGCCCTGGCATTGAGCCACTGGCCGAGTCGCAGGCGCAGGGCGACGAGCGAGTCGTGCGCTTCGCTACCGAAAAGCGAACCCCCCGCATCGGCCTCGGATTTCTTTACCAACTTCGCGCGCAGTCCGGGCTCGGCTAGGACTGCGGCGCCGATGCTCGCGCGGCTCTGGCCTGAGAGCGCGGCGAACATCGTGAGATACTCGGCGAGTTGCTGGCCCGCGCGGAAGGACTTCAGCCGCAGGCTCGGCACGGGGCCGTTCGGCGTCGGATAGAAGAGCGAGAGATGATCGGGCTGCTGCCACGCGCCGGCTTTGCCGATCGTCTGCCACGGCACCACGCCGTCCGCGCCGAGCGCCCACGCCTCCACGCACCACGCGGCGGGCATCACATTCGGCGTGCCGATGCGATTCGCAGAGCCATACATGTACACGAGATTTCCAAACTGCTCCGCGCGGCTCACCACGCGGTCGCGATAGGTCCGCAGCACGCCGCTCACGATCTCGGCGCTGGTCACGCCATCGAGCAAGTCGCGCTGCCACTCGGGGCGCGAGATGTCCGCACGGAAGACGAAGCGCGCGCCCGGATGCGCCGCCACGCCGCGCCAGAATTCGATCCCGAACCGGCGGAGCGCCCAGAAGTCCTGCGTATTCACCGGCTCATCGAGAATCCACGCTGCCGAGCAGGCGTCCCAGCGATTCCCGCGGTCGCGTTTGAAATAGACTTTGTTGTTCAGGTAAAACTCGAACATCGGCTCCGTCCAACGGCGCTCCGCGAAGTGCTCCGCAAACCGCGCCGCTGCTGCGCGAAACTCGCGCCAGTACTCCTCGCCGTAGGCCGATTCGATCCAGTAGCCGCCGCGGAAATGCCGCTCGTGGTCCATCGGCCAGTTTTCATTCAGCGGAAGGTAGAAGGCCTCGATGGGCACAGGACCGCGCGTGGTGCCGGCGAATGCGGAGCCATCGAGCAGCGGCCCGAAGTCCGCGTCCCACGCGCTCCAGTCCCACGAGCCATCGGCGCGAATCTTCGGCGCGCATTTGGAATCCACGCGGCCCGTCCAGCCATAGGGGAGGCGGTTGAGCACGGTGCGATGTTCGTGAGCGAGCCGGTAGTACTCGCGCTCGTGCCCCGGCAGGCCGTAGCAATTCATCTGCGGGAGGAAGGAAAGGCGATCCGGCAGGGTGAAATCCCACACCGTCACCGCGCAGGGGAGCGTCTGTGCGCCGGCGCGCAGCATGCCGGCGTGGCGACCGGCCTTCGCGTCTTTCGGCACATGGAATTCGACGAAGGTGCCGCCGTCTTCGGCGCCGGCCGGCGCGCCGGTGAAGCCCGCGGGCACGAGCGGGTCCACCTGCCCACCGACTTTCGGCATGGCGGAAAGCGCCGTCTTCACCCCCGGCCACTCGACCGCGATCGTGTCGGCCTTTGCCGCGACAGCGAAGCCGATCGTCTCACTCCGCGCCGCGAAGAACTCCAGCGTGGAGAGAGTCTCGCCGAACTCGTCGCGGCATTCGACCGCGAGCTTCGCGCCACTGCGCGCGCTCGCAGCGAGCGTCGGCAGTTTCGCCGGCACCACCTGCAGCTTCGGTGAAGATCTCGCCACCACCGGAGCCGGCGCGGATCCGTCTTCCAGCCACAGCGTGAAGTAAGGCGCCGTCCCCCGCTTGCCTTCGCGACTGGCCACGTAGCGATTCGGGAACTGCCGGTATTCGATCGTGTTGCCGGTGCGCGTGTATTCGCTGCCCACGTCGTCCATCACGCTGAAGCCGTGACTGCGCCCATCGATCCGCGCCTGCGCCACCGCCGGGTCGATCGGGATCACCTGCCAGCCATCGGCATCGCGCGTCGTGGAGTCGCCAAAGCCCCACATGGATCCGCCAGCGCCGTGGATCACGCTGGTGATGTCCAGGCCATCGCCGCCCCAGCGCGCCTCGTCGGTTCGCGCCCAGCGAAAGCAGCTCGCGCCCGGCGTCCGCTCGTAGTTCGAGCCGCGGCCTGCCACCCATTCGTCCGCGACCGTCGAGACGGTCACCCGTCCGAGCGTCTCCGGCCCTTCGAGATGCACATGCAGTTGCGCCCTGACCACGCGCTTCCCACGCAGCGGAGCGGGATCGAAATCGACCAGGAAAAACTCCTGGATGCCCTTGAGCTTGAGCTTCGGCGACGCGCCATTGCTGCCCTCGCGTTCCTTTTCGTGGGAGGAAATCCACAGGTCGCGCGAGACTTCGACGCGTTGTCCGCCCGACGCGGCGTCGGCGGGCGGGACCGGGAGAGCGCAGAGCGCGGTGAAGAGCAGGAGACGGGGGAGAACGTTCATCGGCTTGCGATGTAAGCGATCCGATCGCGCACTTTCAAACCATCGTGAGTGGGAAGTTCGGGGTCGCATTCGGTGGGGCACTCTCGCCGAAAGTGGCGTGGAAGCAGGAGTCCAGGAATCCCGGAGGGAAGCTCGGAAACTGAACTTTTCTGATTTTCTGGCTTCCGGATTTGCCTTTCGAGCGCCCACGCTCGCACCCTAAATCGATTTCCGCCATGTCGTCCCTCCCTGGTGTATGCCTTCTGCTGCTTGGTGCGTTTGTCTTTCCCTCGCCCGGTGCGGATCCGGCGAAAGCGCCGGGCGCTTTTCCCGGAGCGCAGGGTCTCGGCGCGCGGACTCCGGGCGGGCAGGGTGGAAAGATCGTCCGCGTGACGACGCTTGCCGCTGAGGGCAAAGGTTCTTTTTCCGAAGCGGTGCGGGCGAAAGGGCCGCGCATCGTCGTTTTTGAAGTCGGTGGCGTCATCGACCTCGCGGGCAAGACGCTGAGTGTGAAGGAGCCATTCCTCACGATCGCCGGGCAGACGGCTCCCGCGCCTGGGATCACCTTCATTCGCGGGGGAATCTCGATCTCTGCCCACGACGTGATCGTCCAGCATCTCCGCGTGCGGCCGGGCGAGGCTGGCAGGAAAAAGAAGAGCGGGTGGGAGATCGACGGGATCGGACTGGTCGGCGCGAGCCGGGTGATCGTCGATCATTGCTCCACGACCTGGGCGACGGATGAAAATCTTTCCGCGTCTGGTCCGCGTTTCGAAGGCGCCGCGGTGGAGCAATGGCGCGCCGCGACGACCCACGATGTGACGATCTCGAATTGTCTGATCGCCGAGGGCCTCTCGGGTTCCACGCACGGCAAGGGCGAACATTCCAAAGGCTCACTGCTCCACGACAACACCACGGCCATCGCGGTGATCGGCAGTCTCTACGCTTCCAATGTGGAGCGGAATCCGCTGGCGAAGGGCGGCGTGCAGGCGGCGATCGTGAACAACTGGATCTCGAATCCTGGAAGGAAGGCGATCCACCACGCGCTCAACGAGAGTGAATGGAATGGGCACGCGCCAGTCCCGAGCCGGCTGGCGATCGTGGGCAACGTCCTCGAACACGGCCCCGACACCCCGGCGCAACTCCCGCTCTTTTTCAATCACGGCCAGAGCCCGGTGGAGTTGTTCCTCGGAGATAATCTGGCCTTCGATCGCGCGGGGAAGGCCGTTCCAGTCACTGGCGGAGCGGGCATCGTGCCGTCCACGACACGGCCCTGGTGGCCCGAGGGACTGAGCGCCCGGCCCGCTGCCGCGGTGAAGGAGCATGTCGCGCAGAATGTCGGAGCGCGCCCGTGGGATCGCGACGCCATCGACGCGCGGATCGTCCGTGCCGCGCTCGACGGCACCGGGAAGATCATCGACAGCGAGCAGGAGGCCGGCGGTTATCCCGCGCCCACCGCCACCGCCGCGCCCTTTGATCCCGCCGAGTGGAATCTGGAGTCGATGGAGCGCCGGCAGGCGCGCTGAGCCCGCGGCGGAGCGCGATAGAGCTCAAAGCCCGGCGGGATGTCGCGCGGCAAAGCCCGATGGCGACCTCGGCTCGACCCGCCAGCGCGGACCTTCCTCCGCACGGAAACCGGTCGTGTCGAGACGGAGACCTGCGACGGTGGCAAAGGCGTGCCCCTTCCGCGCATAGACGGTGATCCAGCGACCGCGGCCGGCGTTGCCAAACTGGGTGAGCTCGCGGGAGGCAGCGGGTCGATTGATCACGCCAGCATGGCGGAGGAGGAAGGACACGGTGCCCGAGCAATCGTAACCGTCGTCGTAGAAGCTCGCGTGGCCGCCGCCCCACTCGTAGGGCTTTTTCGTGAGGTGATTCGTGGCCCAGATCGCCCGCTTCACGGCCTCCGGGGCGTTCTCCGGGGCATAGGCGATCCGGCCGCGCAGGACGGCGACATTTCCCGACACGGTCGGTCCGCGACTCAGTGGAGTGGTGGAGGTGTACGCTGCGGAGCCCGTCGGCAGAGCGGCCCCGAGCGAGAGGAACGCACCGAGGAAATGGATGCAGAGCGAACGACTCGATTTCATAGACACTGGAGTTCGCAGGATCGGTGCCATGCCGCTGGCAGCGCGGCCTTTCCGGGAAATGCAAAACGCCCCGAGCGGACTCGGGGCGTTTGCTGGATTGCTTTTCAACTCGGGCGCACCTGGCGCCCGGCCGGCTTAGTAGCGGTTGCCGCCGCCACGATTGCCGCCGCCGCCGC
>JBGSYE010000724.1:0-3656 GCA_041751075.1 Chthoniobacteraceae bacterium | reverse complement strand
TTCTTCCGCCCCGTCACGCTCGTCGTCGGCGAACCCATCCACTTCACAGAAGCCGACCTGAACGGCGAAGGCCGCGCACTTTACCAGGCCCTGAGCGAAAGAGTGATGGCCCGCATCGCCTTGATCGAACTGGCGGCCACTTGATCGCGCGCGCCGGAGGACCCATTTCGTTGCGCCATGCCAAGCCCTCCGCGCCTGGGCTCACGCATTCATGTGCTGGATGATGCGTGCGCGGTGCGCCGGCGGCCTGTACTCCAGGAAGGAAGCGGACAAGTCCACGCCCTGAGGCTCCCAATACTTGGAGGTGACCAGGCGATGTGCTCCTTCGTCTGCTTGCAGCCTTCAAAGAAATGCGCCGTCCGACTCAGCGCTGGAATATTTTGCGGATTGACTTCGCAGACGAGTTCAGCGGCGGCGATGCGCGATTCGCCGCGCGGATCAGTCGCAATGGCTGCCTTGGACGAAGCGGACGATGTCGGCGAGTTCGAGCGGGAAGTAGTCGTCATCCTCGACCAACTCGGATTGCTTGAAGCTGGCTTTGTGCTTCGTGTTCCAGCCGGGTTTGCACTCTTTGGAAATGCAGGGGTCGGGCGTCCATGGCTTGCCGGCTTTCTTGCCGGCAGCGATGAAGCTGGTCCCGCAGTGGATGAGCATTCCACCGAAAACTTCGAGGAGGAGGGCGGAGCCGGTGGGGCCGAAGCGCTGGCCGCCGTTGGTGATTTCGGCTTCCCGGAGGAGGTAGTAGAAGAGCGGCGTCTGGTCGGAAAGAGGCGGGCCATCGTGCGGGAGGGCGGCCAGTTTGCTCCAGCCACGCACTTCATCGAGCTGAAGGTCGAGAGCGGGATCGACCGGGTAGCCGGCACCGGCCAGGGCCGTGGCGACCGCCTGGCCGGAGGGCAGGCTCATAAGGTTGCCGCGCAGGATATTTCGGAAGGCGAGGGCGCGGTTGTTCGGGTTTTGGCTGCCGACGACGGGAAGATTCTGGAGTTCGTCGGTGAGCAGCGGGTCGATCGCCTTGGCCATGACCGGCCGGGTGCAATCGCAGACCGGGAGCATGAGGCTCCAATCCACGATTAGTTCTTCGGGCAGGGCGGTGAAGCCGAGGGTGCCAAAGCGTTCGTCGAAGACCTGGACGCCGGTGTTGCGGGCGTTGATGGAATAGACGGAGCGAACGAGGGTGTGGCCGACCCGGTAGGCGGCGACGGAGAATTCCACGGGCATGGTGGTCTCGCCGTGTGCGTCGGGTTTGAAAAAGATGGGGTAGGTGTCGGGATCGCAGGCGAGAATTTTCGGGACCGCCCACTTGTAAATGTGGCGGTCACAAAGGCGTTTGAGGAAGTCGAAGAGCACGATCCACTGGTAATGATAGCGGGCCTCGCGCTGGGCGGCCTCGAAGGCGTGGGTCCGGACGTTGAAGATCTTGTTGTGGAACTGGTGCATGAGCACCTGGAGCTGCGAGATGAAAATGTTCTCGTCATTGCGCGGGTCGCCGATGAGCGCCACGCCTCCGGGAGACCGCGCGAGATCGAAGCCGTTGGGACTGAGGGCGAGGCGGCCCGGCATGGCGGGATCGTAGAGATGCGGGCTGCCGTCGGGTCCGAAGCCATACACACAATCGAGGTCCAGTGAGGGGGAGCGAAGGTTGGGCAGTTTGGCGATGGCCTCGTTGTCCAGCGGAGCCCCGTGCAGAGGGGAAGTCGTGTCGAGGGTCACGTCGTGGTCGATGAATTGCGCGAAGAAGGTGTAGCCGGACGGGATCGCGCAATCTGGCGACTGGTCATCGAAATCGTGCATCAGCCCGCCAGGACCGCCGAGGACGGCCGCTTCTTCTTCACTGACAGGCAGTCCGGGCAGGTCCGGGAAAAGTTTGCTGAACTTGGAGACGGCGATGTGGGCGCAGCCTTTGGCTTTGGCGACTCCGTGGTGTTGAATGGGGCATCCGGACATAGGTAGTGATTTGGTGCGGGGCATCCGTTCGCTTGGCCGCTTGGGAATGCTCCGGCGTTGTTAGGTTGTTTCGTTCAATCCGCCGTCATCCCGTCCTGGCTTGATCTCAGACTTCGTCCGGCGCGTCGGGGGGAGTGGACCAGATGCGGGGCTGGCCCGCTATCGGGCGGATCACTTCAATTTACCGCAGGTGGCGGATGACGCGGGGTGTCGGTGCGGGGTCAGGTTTTTCCTGCCGGGAAGGCTTGCGCCCGTGTAGGGGAAAGGGATACACCGGCGTGCGAAAAAGGAGATTTGATGCGATGGAAACACTCCGGAAATGCAATGTGCTGGCCGTGGATGCCGAGCCGCTGGCGCGGCTCGGGTTGGTTCATTTGATTAATGCTCACCCGTCTTTGCGGGTGTGCGCGGAGGCGGAATCAATCGCGCAGGCGCGCGAACTGTGTGCTCTGCATCAGCCGGCGGTGCTGGTGCTGGACCCGGCGCAGGAAGATGGGTTCGCGCTCATCAGGGATCTGCCCCGCTGGAGTCCGCAGACGAGGGTGGTGGTTCTGACGGGGCTGGAGGATGCGGGGAGCGTGCAGCGGGCGTTTCTGGCGGGGGCGTGCGGTTATGTGACACGGCGTGATCCGGTGGCGTCCCTGATCGAGGCAATCCTCGGGGCGCTTTCCGGCGATCGGTTGCTGGCCCCGCGGGCGCAGCGGGTTTTGCTCGGGGAAATGGCGCGCGGGTCGTTGCATGTGGACCAGGGGGAACTGGAACGTTTATCCCCGCGGGAAGTGGACGTTTTCCGGCGGATCGGCGCCGGGCATCCGACCCGCGGCATCGCCGAGGAACTGCACATGAGCGTGAAGACGGTGGAGACACACCGGCAGCGCATTAAAGAAAAGCTCGGTCTGGCCAATGGCGCGGAATTGCAGCGCCGCGCGGTGCTTTTTTACTCCCCGCTGCCTGCTTCGACCATCGAAGCAGAGCCAGAGTGACGATGGAGTGGACCCGGAGAGCGAACCTGCCAATTGCGCTTCTGAGAACCCACACGAAAAGCCGCGTTCACCCCACTATCTTCGTGTAAGCGTGCCCCTCATTCTGGTCGATGCGCTCGGGGCGGCCCTTGTGGGGGTAGATGAGCTTGGTGTGATCGACGCCGAGCAGATGCAGGATCGTGGCGTGCAGATCATGGACGTGCAGCCGATCCTCCACCGCATAGAGCCCGAGGTCGTCGGTCGCGCCGATGGTCTGGCCGCCTTTCACCCCTCCGCCCGCCATCCACATGGTGAAGCCCGTCGGATTGTGGTCGCGTCCCCCGCCCTGCTCGCTCATCGGCGTGCGCCCAAATTCGCCACCCCAGATGACGAGCGTCTCGTCGAGCAGCCCCCGCGCCTTCAGATCCGAGATCAGGCCGGCGATCGGCTTATCGACGCTGCGGCAGAGGCGCGTGTGGTTCTCTTCGAGCTTCGAGTGGCTGTCCCACTTGCTGCCCGCGCCACTGTAGAGCTGCACAAAGCGCACGCCGTTTTCGACGAGCCGTCGCGCGAGCAGGCAGTTGCGGCCATAGACGGCGGTCTCGGGCTGATCCATGCCGTAAAGCGCCTTGGTCGCCTCGCTCTCCTTGCTGAGATCGACGGCTTGCGGCGCTTCGGACTGCATCTTGTAAGCGAGTTCGTAGGCGCGGATGCGGGCGTCGAGTTCGGTGTTGTCGCTCCGCGTCG
>JBGSYE010000723.1:0-2940 GCA_041751075.1 Chthoniobacteraceae bacterium | reverse complement strand
AGGCGCCTCCCGCGATTCCGCGGCCTCCGCCTACGCCCGCGAGGTGCGCAATGTCGATCCCGCGGGCGCCATGGCCTGGGCCAGCACCGTGGCGGATGTGTTGCAGCGGGAAAAGCTGGCCGCCGAAGTGCTCGGGACCTGGCGCGGGAAAGATCCGGCCGCAGCGAATGCGTGGCTCGAGACGACGCGGAGCATCGGCGACGATCTGCGCTCGGTACTGCGGCGCATGCAGTAGCGCCGGCAGACCTGAGCGTCTCAAACCGGGGCAAGTCCCTCCGACTCCATCGCGCTCGACTTTCACCGAAAGTGCGGTGGCGGGGGCCTGCGATCCTTCGTCTCACTTTCGGCGAAATTGCGGCACCACATGGGTGCGAAACTCGTCTTGCAGTCGCCTCGCAATCCCGTAAGCGTCGTTGCTCCTTCCTGATGCTGACCCGCTGGTTCGCCGCCGCTCTCGCCACTCTCCTCTCCTCTCCCGCGTGGGCGGCGGAAAAGCCGCGCAAGAGCGCCACTCCGGAGGTCGTCCACCGCCCGATGTTTCGCATCGGCTCGGCGCAGAAGGCGCCGGAGCGGCTGGAGGTCTCCGGCAGCGCGGCCGATGCCTGGCGCAACTTCTTCGGGGCCGGGCGGAAGGTGGAACTGATCTCGCTCGACGACGCCATCGGCGCGGCGCTGGCGAACAATCTCGACGTCCAATTCCAGCGCGTGGAAGTGGAGATCGAGAAGGCGCGCAAGGATTTCGCCTTCGGCGTCTTCGATCCCACCTTCAATATCAACGTCTCGCGTGAATCCATCCTGCGCCCGGACAACACGGCCAATCTGACGACCAGCGAGGGCGTCAATCAGATCGATTCGCTCCGCGCGATCCAGGAGCAGACGCGCGCGCTCCAGATCCTGGGCGGGCAGGAGGTGACACCATTCTTTGAATCCCGGGTGGGCGGTGATGTGGTGATCTTCGATGCGGATATCGACCGCTACGAGGCGAGCCTGGGCGGGCGCACTCCCTGGGGCATGCGCTACGCCCTGCGGGCCTCGCAGTCGAAGCTGCGCAGCACCTTCATCGGCGACACCCGGACGATCGTGCCTCAATACAGCGCCTTTGGCGGCTTTGAGCTGCAGCAGCCGCTGCTGCGCGGCTTCGGCCCGGCGGCGAATCTCGCCGACGTGCGGGTGGCCCGCGTGAATCAGCGGGTCGCCGAGCTGCTCTGGCGCAATCGCATCTCGGAGACCGTACAGTCCGTGCTGGTGGTGTATTCCGAGATGGCCTACGCGCTGCAGGATGTGCGGGTGAAAGAGGACTCCGTGTCCGCCAACCGTCGGCTGCTCCAGCAGAATGAGCGTCGGATGGAGCTGGGCTTCATGTCGCCGATCGACGTGCAGCAGGCGAAGGTCGCCGTCTCCGCGGACGAGGAGGCGCTGCTCACCTCGAAGAGCGCCTTCCTCGAGCGCCAGTATCAACTCAAGCGGCTGATCTCGAAGGAAGCGGAGAAGGAAGATCCGCGGGTGCTCGTCCCCCGCCCCATCGCGCCGGTCGCGGTGCCGGTGCTGGACCGCAGCGCGAGCCTGCGGACGGCGTACCAGAATCGGCTCGACTACCGCGCGTCGGTGGCGCGCGCCGAGGCCCAGGACATCCGGCTGAAATTTGCGCGCAACCAGCTCTGGCCGCAGCTCGATCTTGTAGGCACCTACGGCTACAACGGGCTCGCGACAGACTATGATTCGGCGAGAGACGAGGCCTTCAGCAGCCAGGCGCCGCAATGGAGCATCGGCATCCAGTTTTCCCTCCCGCTCGGCAATGTGCAGGCGCGCGCGCAACTCCGCGCCATCGAGGGTTTCAAGCAACAGGCGCTGATCGATATCAAGCAGCAGGAGCTCCGGGTGAGCGTGGATGTGGACACGGTGATCAGCCGCATCGAGACGAATCGCCAGCGCGTCGAGACGGCACGCCAGTCGCGGCTGCTCAATCAGGAAGCCGTGCGCATCGCCAATCGGCGGCTGGAGGAAGGCCAGATCTCGAGCTTCGACGTGATCGAGACGACGCGAAAACTCTTCGAGGCGCGGAGCCGCGAATTGGATGCGCTCGCGGCCTTGCAGACTTCGGTCGCGCAATTCTGGCTCGCCACCGGCACCATCCTCGATCGCACCGGGATCACCTTCAAAACTCAGGAAGGGCGCGCGGTGCCGCGGCAGTGATGCCGGGCAAAGATGGCGCGCCAGTGGCGTGGACGATGTCGCCGAGATTGCCGCGGTGGCGCTCGGAGCCCCCACGGTCCTTTCGGCGAAAGTGACCACCAGCGAGGAGCTCGAACTTTCCATTTGTCAGCCCCGACGCGCTCGGGTAATACGCACGCCGCATGATCAAGCATCTCCTCCTTCCGTCCGTCGTCGGCCTTTGCGCACTCTACCTCACGGGGTGCGAATCCTCACGTTACGACCGCCGATCCCGGACCCGCGACGGCGGCTTCCGCCCGCCACCGACTCAGACCGATGAACCCATGCGGGACTCGTCATCGTCCGACGCCTCGACCTCCTCGCGCCGGCGCGACGTGCAGGATGAGCCGCCGCCGTCGAACTACACCCCTCCTCCGCAACCACAGGAGCCGGTGAAGACCGGCGATCTGCCCTATGCGAAGGGCGTCGCCGGCAAGCCGGGCTTTGTCACCAGCCCCTTTGCGCCGGCCGCCGGCTACATCGACGTCCGCGGCTTTCCTCCCGGCACGGAGGTGAAGGATCCGTACTCCGGCAAGACCTTCCTGGTCCCCTAAATCTCCGCAAGTTCCGAACAGTATTCGCCCCGGCTTGTGGCTTTCGTCACGAGCCGGGGCTTCCTTTTTCACCCATGGGCACCCAGCGCATCGCCATCGTCGGCCCCGGCCTCCTCGGCGGCTCGATCGCGCTCGCGCTGCGCGGCCGGGCGGGCGTGACGACGGCGATCTGGGC
>JBGSYE010000722.1:0-4928 GCA_041751075.1 Chthoniobacteraceae bacterium | reverse complement strand
GGCGCATCCGCTGGACGTGGTGCTCGGGCGGCCCACAAAGGATTCCATCACGGCCAGCGTGCTCGCGTATGCGGATTGCGAGGGGATCATCCAGTATGGATCGAAGGCTGGCGCGCCGGCGGCGAAGACGGCGGTCTTCGCACTGAAGGCGGGCGAACCGGCGGAGGTGACGATCACGGGCATGCAGCCGGACACGCAGCCCCGAAGGAAGCCGACGGCACCAGCCTCTTCGACAACAGCGCCATCACCTTCGGCTCCATCCTCAGCTCCATGCACAACCTGTCGAACTGCCCCACGCTGGTCACCGGCGGCGGTGCCGGTTTCAAGAATGGCCGCCACCTCGTGATGGGCGACCCGAAGACCCCGGTGTGCAACCTGTGGCTGAGCGTTCTGCATGGTATCGGGATCAAGGAGAAGTCCTTCGGCGACTCCAAGGGCGTGATCGAAGAGCTGTTCGTCGGATAGTCCTCTAACGCTTGCCAAAGGCAGGCATTTGGTTACTCAGGCAGTGATCAATGCGGACATTTCGCACCATCTTCGCCGCTTTCCTTGCATTGCTGTTCGTGTCTTCCACGAACCGCTGCGCGATCGCGGCGGCGTTTCCGGGGGAGGTCGAGGAGTGCTGTCCGGGCGAGGAATCGCGGGGGAAATCGGAGCGGGGGTTGCCTTGCGGTGGGAAAGATTGCGCGCCTTGTGCGACGCTCGAGTCGGGGGTGAATCTCGGCTCGCTGGTGCCGCTGACCATCACGACGCCGGTGTGGAGGGACGACGACGATATCGCGGCGCTGTTGCGCCGGCTCGTGGCTGCCTCCCTCGCGGAGAGCGATGAGACGCCGCCTGAGCCGGAGGCGATTCCTTCGCCGCCGTGGCGGGATGGATTGATGAAGGCGCTGCCGGTGCGCGGGCCCTCGCTCGTGGGTTAAGGGCCGGGGTCCGTTCGGATTTCGGCCATCGCTTTGCGGTGCGCTCTCGCGAGCCGTGGCGCTTCGCTGCGCCGTCCCGCTTTTTTCCGTAACGCCGACACTCATCCATGAATATCTTCCGATCACTTTTTCCAATCATCCTCGCCCTGCCGCTGCTTGCGGCGGAGCCGAAGCCGCCTGCCCCGATCACACTCGATGGGCTCGTCGCGCAGGCGCTTGCCGAGAATCCTGAACTCAAGTTTTACGAAGCCGAGATCGCTGCCGCGAAGGGCGAACGCAAGGCGGCGGGCGCTTGGGCGAATCCCGAAATTGCGGGCGAGCTAGGCCGCAAGCGCGTGCGCGGCGATGTTGCTGCGGAAGGCACGGCGTGGGCCGTGTCGGTGCAGCAGACGTTTGAATGGCCGGGCCGCGTTTCGTTGCGCAAGGCCATCGCGGATCGTCAGGTGCAACTTGCGGACGCGGGGCTCGACCAATTTCGCGCGGCGCTCGCCGCGGAAGTGCTCAGGCGGGCGTTCGCGCTATTCACGGCGCAACGGCGGGCGGAGGCGACGCGTGAAGTTTCCGGGCGTGGTGAGGAACTCGTCGCCACGCTTGTGCAGCGCGAACCCGCAGGCGTCACGCCGGTGCTCGAAACGCGCGCCATCGAGGCATCCGTCATCAAGCTGCGGCGTGATGCGACCGAGGCGGCGCAGGAAGCGCAGAGCGCGCTTTACGAACTCAACCAACTGCGCGGCCTGCC
The DNA here is from genome assembly GCA_041751075.1 of Chthoniobacteraceae bacterium. Taxonomy (GTDB): domain Bacteria; phylum Verrucomicrobiota; class Verrucomicrobiia; order Chthoniobacterales; family Chthoniobacteraceae; genus JANNXQ01. The sequence goes on along the minus strand of JBGSYE010000722.1, from coordinate 3,266 downwards.
GATCCAGATGCCGCTCGCCATCGCGGATGTGACGCTGAATTTCGCGGACCTCGCGAGCGTCGAGGAACTCATCCGCCGCGCGGCGCGTGGCAACTTCACGCTGCGCCAGCGCGAGATCGAACTCGCGCAGCAGGGTTTCAAGGTGCGGCTCAGCGAAAATGAAGCGTGGCCGAGCATCACGGTCGGGCCGCAGTTTTCGCAAAAAAAGGCGGGCGAAAAGGAAACGGTCGCGGGCGTCGGCGTGTCGCTGCCGCTGCCGCTGTGGAATCGCAACAAGGGTAATGTCGAGGCGGCGAAAGCGCGGGAACTTCAAGCGCAGGCTTCGCTGCGGCTCTCGCAGCGCGAAGTCGAGCGCAAGATCCGTGAGCAGGCTGCCGCCTACGAACTGCACCGCAAGGAAATGGCGCGCTGGAATCCGAAGGTCGCCGAACAACTGCGCGAAGCCGCCGCGCTGGCGGATCGCCACTACCGCCTCGGGGCCGTGCCGCTCGCCACTTACCTCGAAGTGCAATCGAGCTACCTCGAAGCACTCGAAGCCATTTATGCCACCCAGGCCGACGCGATGAACGCGCAGGCAGAACTCGAACTGCTCACCGGAACAAAACTCATCAAACCATGAAAACGCTCATCCTCATTCTTGCCGCCGCCACGCTCGCGGCCTGCCAGAAACCGACCGCTGAAAACACCGGCCAGCCGCCGGAGACTGGCGCGCAATACAAGAAAGACAAAGGACTCGCGCTCACTGAGGCGATGAAAAAAGCCATCGCGCTCAAGGTCGCCGAGGTCGAAGAAACGAAGGTCGCGCCTTCCTTCACCATCGCGTTGCACGTCATGGCGGATGGCGGCGGCATCCAGCGCGTGGCCTTTTCGCCCACGGCGAATGCCGCGTCGGGCTGGCTCACGGCTGAGCAGGCGGCGCTCGTGAAGACGGGCATGGAGGTGGAACTGCGGGCCGAAACACCGGGCGCACCGCGGGAGACGGGCGTGGTGAAGCGCCTGGAGAAAGCGCCTTACCAGATGCTCGGCGATTTCGAGGTGACGGTGGAAAGCACGACGCAACTCGAGACTGGCGCGCGCGTGCTCGCCACCTTCCACGCACCGGCGGGGGAAGCGGTCACGGCGATCCCGCGTTCGGCGCTGCTCAAGACGGCGGAAGGCACCTTTGTCTATGCGCTCAACGGCGAGTTCTACGTGCGGACACCGGTGAAAGTCGGCGCGGTGAGCGACGATCACGCGGAGATCACCGACGGACTTTACACCGGCGACCAGATCGTCGTCTCGCCAGTGATGTCGCTCTGGCTTGCCGAGCTGCAAGTCCTGCGCGGCGGCAAAGCCTGCTGTCTCGAAAAATAACGTGCTGCACCACCTGCTCGAACTGGTGATGCGGCAGCGCGCCGCCGTGCTGCTCGCCACGTTGATCCTCATCGGCGTCGGCGGGTGGGCGGCGCTGCGGCTGCCCATCGACGCGGTGCCGGACATCACGAACCCGCAGGTGCAGATCAATACCGGGGTGCCCGCGCTCGCGCCCGAGGAAGTCGAGAAGCTCGTGACTTTCCCCATCGAAAGCGAAATGGCCGGCCTGCCCGGCATGACGGAACTGCGCTCGCTGTCGAAGTTCGGCCTCTCGCAAGTGACGATGACATTCAAGGACGGCGTGGACCTGTACCGCCTACGACAACTCGTCACCGAGCGCCTCCAGGGCGTGCTCGAAGACTTGCCGCCCGGCCTCACGCCGCGGCTCGCGCCTGTCGCCACGGGCCTCGGCGAGATTTTCTACTACAGCCTCGACTACACCGCCGACGCTCCGCACAAGCCCGCGACGCGGAAGGAGCAACTCATGGCGTTGCGGCAGATTCAGGAATATCAGGTGAAGCCGCTGTTGCGCGGGACGGTCGGAGTCGCGGAGGTGAACACGAGCGGCGGCTACGAAAAGCAGATCGTCATCCAGCCCGATCCGGCGCGGCTCGCCGCGGCGGGCCTTTCGCTCGATGCACTCGCGGAGATCGTGGAGCAAAACACGCGCAACGCCGGCGGTGGCTACGTGGAGATCGGCGGCGAGCAGCTCATCGTCCGCGCCGCCAGCCGCGTCACGACGACCGAAGAGATCGCAAAGCTGCCGCTGAAGTTTGCCGGCGGCGTAAATCCAATCCTCCTGAGCGAAGTCGCGACCGTCGGCATCGGCACCAACTTCCGCACCGGCGCGAGCACGGACAATGCGGACGAAGCGCTCGTCGGCGCGGCCATCATGCTGGCGGGCGAAAACTCGCGGCTCGTCGCCCGCGCCGTGCGGGAGAAGCTCGCGAAAGTGCAGGAGAAGCTCCCCGCGGGCGTCGTCATCCGCCCGCTCTACGACCGCAGCGACCTCGTGAATCGCACCATCGGCACCGTGGAAAAAAATCTCGCCGAGGGCGCGCTGCTCGTCGTCGTGGTGCTCTTCGCGCTGCTCGGGAACTGGCGCGCAGCCTTGATCGTCGCGCTCGTCATCCCGCTCGCGATGCTTTTCGCCGTGACCGGCATGGTCCAGTGGCGGCTCAGCGGAAATTTGATGAGCCTCGGCGCGATTGATTTCGGCCTCATCATCGACGGCGCGGTCGTGATGGTCGAAAACATCGTGCGCCATCTCGGCGAACGGCAGCACGCGCTCGGACGCCGCCTCACCGCTGCCGAGCGCGCGAAGGAAGTGCTGCGCTCCGCGCGCGAAGTGGCGAACCCGATGTTCTTCGGCGTGCTCATCATCACCATCGTCTATGTGCCCATCCTCGCGCTCCAGGGCATCGAGGGGAAAATGTTCAAGCCGATGGCCGTGGTCGTGATGCTCGCGCTTGGCGGCTCGCTCGTCCTCGCGCTCACGCTCATGCCCGTGCTCTGCTCCTTCCTGCTCGGCGGCGACATCCGCGAGCGCGACAACTGGCTCGTCGCGCTCACTAAGCGCCTCTACACGCCGCTCCTCGAGTTCGGACTGCGCTGCCGCTGGCTCGTTGTGCTGCCGATGTTCGCGCTGTTCGGCTTTTCGCTGTTCGTGTTTTCGCGGCTCGGCTCCGAGTTCATCCCGCAGCTCGACGAGGGCGACTTCGCCTTTCAGCTCATCCGCAGCAGCAGCGCGGGCCTGTCGTCGTCGCTCGATTTGCAAAAGCAGAGCGAGGCCGTGCTGCGCCGCGATTTCCCGGAAGTGAAGGAAGTCTTCTCGCGCATCGGCACCGCCGAAGTCGCCACCGACCCGATGAACCCGAACGTGAGCGACACCTACATCATGCTGAAGCCGCGCG
>JBGSYE010000721.1:0-3084 GCA_041751075.1 Chthoniobacteraceae bacterium | reverse complement strand
CGGAGTAAATCCGGGGTTTGGAGGCCGACTGCGGACGGTGACGTTCAGGTCGGAAATGCCGGCGGACCTGGGCAGCGGTGAGTCGGCGTGGGCGCGCAACCGCCGCGCGGAATTCGGCGTGGTGCGGTAGGGCGGAAGTTGAGAGGTGAGAGTTGAGGGTTGAGAGATCGGAAGTCGGAGTGTGCGCTGCCCCGTGGGCGGCGGTGCTGCTCACGTTGCTCCTCGCTTCGCAGGCGTGCGCGGAGTCCTCAGTTGCCACCAAAACTTGGAAGTTTCTGACTGTGGTTAGGAACCAGCTGGTAGTGGCTAATCAGTTTCTGACCGCGGTCGGCCAGTTTCTCCCGGCGGTCAGTCAATTTTGGCGTCGTTCAAAAAGTCGCCGCGCGAAACTGCCGACTGCGAGTGGAGGCGCCAAGGTTCTGCCGTGTCGGCGGGGCCGCCGCCGGCGATGACGCAGCGGGCGTGGTCATCTTCCGGGAGAGATTGCATGGAGACGTGCTTTTACGGAGCACCCTCGGTGGTCGGCAAGACGGGAGCGGTGCCTCGCCGGTTGGCCAGGAACCACTCGTAGAGCTGGGGAAGCGCGTAGCTGGCAGTCCAGCAGTCGTGCCCGACGCCGGGATAGACGGTGAATGCGACGCTTTTCCCACCCGCGGCGCGGATGGCGTCCACCATCGCCTGGGTGTTCTGGATCGGGACGGATTTGTCCGCATCGCCATGGAAGGCCCAGATGGGGAGCCCGCTCAGTCTCGCGGCGTCGTCCGGCTCGCCTCCTCCGCAGAGCGGCGCGACGGCGGCGAAGCGCTCAGGGGCCGACTCCGCGGTGAACCACGCCCCATAGCCGCCCATCGAGAGGCCGGTGAGATAGACGCGGTCCGCATCGGCGCGGAACCGCCCAAGCGCCTCGTCGAGCACATCGACCACGCGGGGAGCATTCCACCATTGGCCGGGTTCGCACTGCGGGCTCACGATGATGAAGGGCAGGGGCTCGCCCTCGACTTTCACGGTGGCGGGGCCGTGGATCGGGACGGGCGCGGCGTCGTTCCCACGCTCGCCGGAGCCGTGGAGGAAAAGGATCAGCGGCCAGCGTTTCGCGGCGTTCGCGGGGTCGTCGTAGCCGGCCGGCAGGCTCACATGGTAGCGATGATGGAAAAGGCCGAGCTTCTTTTTGAGCGCCAGCCACCAGGCCTGATCGCGCGACCAGGGATCGGTCCCGGTGCGCATGGGTTCGGGGTTTCCCGCGCTCTCGGCCAGCGCGGCCAAGAGCACCGCACCCGAGGATTCGTGGCTCAACCTCGTGGTGATTTCTCCTTGGACAAAGTTTCCCAAGGCCGACTTTTCCCGCTCCAGCAGGTCGGAGTTGAAACCGAACATCTCGGGGAGTCGCGTGAGTTCGAGATGGGTTTCGCTCCAGTCGATTTTCTGGTCACTGGCCGCTCGGTAGAGGGTGGTGAAAAGCAGGATCGGCTCGGCTCCTTGCGCCTCGACGCGGGTGATCGCGCCATATCGGCCTGGCTTTTCGGCGGAGGTCACGACCTGGCTGGTCGCGTCGTAGTAGGTGGTGCTGGTCGTATAGGCACCCAGCAAAGTCTCGATCCAGCCGGGTGTCTCGAACTCGATGTCCGGCAGGGCTGCGCCGGTGAAAACCGGACGGACGCGCAACCGCGCCTGCTCGACCGCCTGGCGTCGTTGTGCCGCGCCGTCCTGCGACCCGAGGCGATGCAACTCGCGGTCGCCGATTGACACCACGATCGGCTGTGCCTCTCCCTTGGCTTCGGCTGGGACCTCGCATCGAGCGGTGGCGTAGCTGCCCTCGTGCGAGAGAGTGCCTTCCCGCAACGACTTTTCACCACGCCTCACGACGACCTTGCCGCCGGCGAGCGCGGGGGCGGCGACGACCAGCACTTTCGCGTCGCGCAGATTCGGGGTCAGCCTGGAACCCGCGACGATTGCATCGGGCGGGCTCGCTTTATCCGCGAGGCGCAGGTGGTGCATGAACGCTGGGCCCGTGCCCGCCCAGCCTTCCGTGAACCACGTCACCTGTTTGCGCCGACCTCCAGCGCGCAAGTCCCGGTCGTTGACTTGAAGATCCGCGAAGAACTCCGCGCCATTTTCCGGCTTCACACCGAGGGCCGGCCAAGGAATGCGCATCTCGATGGTGTAGCCGCGATCCCTCGACTTCGCTCCCATCTCGACCTCGGCCGGCGCGCTTTTGTCCGCGCGGTTATCCACGATTTTCAACGTCGCTGTCGCCCCGGGACCGTCGCGACCGGGCACCGCGACCACCTGCAGACCCTGTTTGCTTTCCGCGCCCGCGGCGACGAATAGCTCGACCGAGTCGCCAGTCCACGGGGCCTCCCGCGCCCCCTCGATCGCGGCGTCGTCCTCGACTTCGACGCATAGCAACAGCCCACGCTCGTCCCACGCGAATCGCGCTTCGGGATGAAAGTCCTGCCCGTCCGAGATCGTCCCGTCCGTTGGAAAAAGGACGCGAACCTTGAAGCCCTCGTCTCCCCATTCGCCCGCATCGCCATCGAGGATCAAGTCGGGAAGTTCTGGAAGATCGAAAGTGGGCTTGGTCGGGGTCTGCGCCGTGGCATTTGCGAAGGGAAGAAGGAGCCCTGCGAGGGCGATGGTCAGCAGCGTTTTCGTGGGATGATTCATGCGCGGGGAGGGTGCCGATCGGCGGTTCTGTGGTCAATGGACTCGACGTTTTCCAGGAATCGGGACTGGGCGATCCTTATTGCGCGGCGGATTCGCGGCGAGGGGGCTTTGACGGAATGGCGGCCGCGCGGACAGACTGCCCAGCCATGGCCTCCCCGCGCTTCCCCTCGCTCTACCAGATCAATACTCGGGTGTGGCTCGCGGAGGTGTCGCGCGCGCTGGGTCGGCGGGCGACGCTCGATGATATTCCCGATGCGGAACTCGACCGTCTGGCGGCGAGGGGATTCGATTGGGTGTGGCTCTTGAGCGTGTGGCAAACGGGACTGGCGGGGGAGCTGGTGTCGCGGGGTCATGCGGGGTGGCGGCGGGAGTTTGAGGAAACGCTGCCGGATTTGCGCGAGGAGGACATCGTGGGCTCCG
>JBGSYE010000720.1:0-3620 GCA_041751075.1 Chthoniobacteraceae bacterium | reverse complement strand
GATGAGCGTCTCCCCATCCGCCTGCCAGCCCCAGTGGACGCCGTAGCGATCAAAGCCGATGTCGAGCGCGAGCTGGATGTCCTGCAACGCGCGATCCGCCGTGAAAACATAGGCGACCTTTGGCTCCCCGCGTTCCTTCACGACGCAGTGATTGCCGAAGTAGAAAAGGAAACGCGTCCCCTGCGGATTCCACCGCACGCAATAAGTCATCAGCGTGAGCCCCTCGCGCGATCCGAGACGCTGCTGGAGTTCGCTTTCCGCCGCGAGGAGCCGGTCGCGGTGCGGATGACGCTCCAGGATTTCCTGCGTCGTCAGCACGAGTTCTTCGCCGGGAGGCTCGAAGCTCATCCTCGAAATCCCATGCCGCCCCCGGTCGAGAAATGGCACCGGCGACTGCTCCGGCTTCCAGCGTCCATCGCCATACCCGGCCGCATAGAGCATCCCGTGACTGCACGAAATCCCCGGCTCGCCCGAGGGCGGACATCCCTCAAGATCCCCCGCGACCCGCACCTCCGCACCCGTCGCCAATTCGCGCCGGATGGTGACAGGCTCGATCAAAGTCCCCGCCTGATAATATACAAACCGCGCGTCCGGCGACCAACTCTGCCAGAACCCGGTGTGCCAGAAACTCGGCGTCACCGGAATCCCGCCGAAGCGATCGAGCACTGCCCCCTCCGGCGACAGCACCAGCACCCAGCCCACATCCGTGCCGACATCGGCCCCGGCGACAAGGATGCGCCCCGAGCCGTCCGGCGCGTAGGGGCAGAGCGTGTAGTAGCTATGCACACACCAGAGGCCCTCGATGGGAAAGGAGCGTTGTTGGGTGAGATTCACGATCGGTGTTCGGAGCCGCCGGAGCGCCCGCGCTTTTCGCTAGTGGTCATACTGCCGCGCATCGCAATTTTCACGAGTCGGAAAGCGGCAAGGAACCGGGCGAGGGCGTCTCGCCCGCCTCGTTCTCACAAATATTCAGTTCTTTGGTGGCAGGCGGGACGCCCGCGCCCCCTTCTTCATTCCCTTCGAGCCAGGCGAGCGTTTCGCTCAGCGCATCCCTCAACTCAAGAGTGGGGCGGTATCCCGCCGCCTCAAGCCTGCGCCCGTCGTAGATCCGGTGACGCGCCAGATGCGCCTTCTCCGAGTCCTCCCGGAGATAGTCCTCCACATCCACGGACCGTATCCTCAATTGCGCCCCCAGTTCCGCCGCCACCGTCTCGTAGTAATGGCGCGTGGTCACGCACTCGGCTCCGGGCAGGTTAAAGATGCCGCCAAAAGTCGCCTTGTTGCCCGAGAGTGCCGCGATGCAGCGTCCGATCTCGCGGCTCCAGACCGGCTGGATCAAAAACTGCCCACCCGCCAATAGTGGAATTTCCTCGCCTGCGCGGATGCGCTCCGGGAGCGAGGGATCGCGCCCTCCCGCCGCAGGATCGCATCCGGGCGCGCGACCCGCCCCCAGCACATGCGGCGGACGGAGGATTGTGGCGGGAAATTCCGACTCGCGAAAGGCGGCCACCAACACGGATTCCGCTTCGAGTTTCCGGCGCGCATACGGCAGACCGCGCTGCGTGGCGGCGTCTTCCCTCAGGGGATGCCGCGCGGCAGGATTGGCGGCATAGACAAAGTCGGAACTGATGAAGAAGTAGTGCGCCGTCCGGCCCCCGAAAGCCCCCACCGCGTCCTCGACATCGTCCGCCGAATAAGCGGCGCAATCGACAACGAGGTCGAAATGACGCTCCCCGATCGCCTCCCGCAGCGCACCGGGAACCGCGCGATCCACCTGGATCGTTTCGCACCCGGAGAGTTCATTGGGAAAGCGAACGCTGCCCCGCGCGGCCACAGTCACGATTTTCCCCGCTCCCACCAGTTCGAGCGCGACGCCGCGGCCCACAAGTCCGGTGCCTCCAATGACGAGTGCTTCGTACCTCATCGCGCGATCACCTACACACGTCGATTGCGGTTCCCCCGGCTTCGACGGGATAGGATTCGAGATTCTCGGTCCCACGTCCTCTCCGAATGCCAACCGAGTTCCGAGCGGCGGCACTCTCGCGCGGCGGGCGCAGGCGGAAACCAAGAGCGCTCACGGCTACGGCGAAGCTGGAGTGGGACCTGAGGTCCCGGGCCGGGACGGCGACTGGCGCTCGGATTTCTTCGTCAAGCCGAGCGCGGCATATTCGTTCGAGTCGTCGCCGAACTGTGCCCGCACCTGATCCTTCGCGCCGAGGATCGCATTGTGGAAATCCCACTCCGCCGCGACCGCATCGTCGCGCGTGGCGTCGAGCGCCGCCTGTGCCTGCGCTTCAAGGTCGCGTCTCGTCACGAGCTCATCCTGCGCCGTCTGGATCTGCTCCACCGTGAAAGCCGGGTTGGCCGGTGTGTAATTACCGATTGCCTTAAGGGCGGCAAACCCGTCGCGATCGTCCTGCAAGATCGAGGGGCGCATTCGTTTCGTTTCGTCTTTAGCCATAGTGATGTGTTGGGTGAGCACTGCCGCGCTTCGCGTCCGCCATCATCGGCGGATTGTGCCGAGCGCATCGAGAGAGTTCCGGCGAACACCTCGCCACGCAAGCCAAAACTTTCCCCGCGCATCTTGCGCGCCAGCCAGCGTCACCCGTGCGCTGCACAGCGCAGCCTCTGCGCTCACCAGTGTCCACTCCGCGCTCGCAAGCGCAGTCTCCACGCTCGTCAGCGCAGACCATACACTCGCGAGCGTATCCTCCGCGCTCCCCGGCGCATGCTCCGCGCTTGAGAGTGTAAAGGGCGCGCTCAGAAGATTTCCTTCGCCAAACCACAAGGCAATCGAAAACAGGAGCGGTTGTCCACCGACTTAAACTGGGTCCGGGCGGCTCTGATTTTCCCGGATGGCCGCCACGATGGCCGGATCGGCCAGTTGCTCGTGCGTCAGGTAGAGGCTGATGTTGCCGAAGCGGGAGGACTTTTGCAGATACTCGATGCCAGCGGGGCAGTCGGTGTCGATGAGGCGGTCGAAGGCGGCGGCTTGGGCGATGCGGGCGCGCATTTCCATCACGCGCACGGCCTGACGCTGCGGCAGGAAGAAATCGTTCAGCCGAGTCATGTTGTGAAGATGCGCGAACTGCGGGTGGGCGCATTGGTAGTCGAGCAGGCTGTCCGGCCGGACTGCGCGGGCCGCGTCACTGATGGCCGCGTAGAGCCGGTGGAGATGGGCGTAGCCATGCGGTTTGGCGGCGCTGCCCCGCAGGGCGTGGGGCGTTGCCATCGGGCCGGTGAAGTCGAATTTGAGTCCGTCGGCGCCGACGCATCCGTCGTCCGTGCCCAGTAGGAAGCGCATGCGATCCGCGATGCGCCGCCGCCATTTTGCATTGCGCGGATCGAGCCCGAGGTCGCCATTTTCAAAGACCAGACACTCGTCCTCCGGCAGACCGCGGCTCCAGGCGCAGATCCACAGCAGCACCCGGCGTCCCTCGTCATGCCTCGCGCGGACGAAGCCCGCGAGGTCCGGCCATTTCTCCGGGTCAGGCGTCCAGTCGCCCTCGCTCACGCTCCAGCCGTGATCGATGGTGAGGATGTCGAATGGAACGCCCGCGTTCTCGTAGGCGGCGACGTGCTCCTCATAGATATCCTGGCGGGCGTAGCTCTGGGACCGC
>JBGSYE010000719.1:0-3755 GCA_041751075.1 Chthoniobacteraceae bacterium | reverse complement strand
ACCGCGGCGTTGCGTCCCACTTCCGCGGCAGCTGCCCGCTCCGCTGCTGCGCGCTCTTCGGTCTCGCAATGCAAGGCGCGAGCTTCGAGTTCCGCGGCGCGGGAGAGAGCGTCGTCGCGCTCTTCGGTGAGACTCGCAAGTTGCTGGGCCATTTCGGCCTGAGAAGCCGCCACCCCAGGATCCGCTTCCACACCTGTCGGCGGAGGGGTCGCAATGGCGTTGTGCTTCGATTCCTCGACCACCTGTCGCAGCGCCTGCAATTCCGCCACCGCCGCGTCGTGCGCGCGGGTCAGGTCTTCGTGCTGATTTTGCAGTTCCGCATGCCGGTCTTCGGCGACCGTGAGCTGCCCGAGCAATTCGTGATTGCGCGTGAGCAGCGTGTCGCGCGCCTGCCGGATGGAGAGCAGCGCCTTTTCCGCATCGACCGAGGATCGCGGCATCGCCGCAATCTGGCGGGCAAAGTCGTCGCGTTCGCGCGCCACCTCGGCATGCTGGAGAGCGAGGGTGTTGCAGAGTTTCTGCAATTCCTCGACTGAGCAGGCGGGTGAATTCCGTGTGGATGCGTTCATGTCCACGCCAAAGCCCCGCGTTGCAGAGGAAGGAATACCGGCTCCCTCGCTCCTGAAGGGGCCGCGGGATCGGATGTCATGGAGTGCGGCATAGGGTCAGCACATCCGAGATTAGCAGTGAGCGTGCCCCCGATGCCGGGAGGGGGCCGACGGTCCCTGGCTACTTCCCCGAATCCGCAGAGAGGTCGAAGAGCGGAACTTCGGGATTCTGCTGTTTGAAATAGTTCAGAGTCCACGCGCTCGGGAAGAGCACCACCGGCTGGTCGTCGGCGTCGTCGGCCAGGCGGCAACCGGTGGGGAGCTTCAAGGCCCTGGCGTCGGCGACGCTCGTGCCCGCGCGCAGCCATTTCACCGTTTCCCATGGGGCCGTTTCGAGGGTCGAAGGCGCGCCGTATTCGCTCTCGAGGCGGTATTGCACGACCTCGAACTGCAGCGGGCCCACCGCCGCGAGGAGCGGCACGCGCTGCCCCATGTCGCGCAGATGAAAGACCTGAATGACGCCTTCCTGGAGCAGTTGATCGAGGCCTTTGCGGAACTGTTTGAACTTCGAGGGATTCGGATTGTGCAACTGTGCGAAGCATTCCGGCGGGAAGCGCGGGATCTCGTGAAAGGTCACGGTGCCGTCTTCGGTGAGCGTGTCGCCGATCCCGAACTCCGAGTGCCCGACCAGCCCAACGATGTCGCCGGCGTAGGCTTCGTCGATCGTCTCGCGCTCCTGGCCGAAGAGTTTCATCGAGCTCGAGAGCCGCACCTTCTGGCCCGACTGCACATGGGTCACGATCATGTCGCGCTCGAACTTGCCGGAGCAGACGCGGACGAACGCGATGCGGTCGCGATGCTTCGGATCCATGTTCGCCTGAATCTTGAAGACGAATCCGGAAAAGGCGGCCGCATCCGGCTGGATTGCGGTCCCGCCGGAGCCGCGCGGTCCGGGTGGCGCGGAGCGTTCGAGGAAGCTATCGAGCAGGAGTTGCACGCCGAAGTTATTCATCGCGCTGCCGAAGAACACTGGCGTGAGTTCGCCCGCGAGCACCGCGGCGCTGTCGTATTCCTTGCCCGCGATCTCGAGCATCTCGAGCTCCTCGACGAAGCGCGCATAATCACTGTCGTCGAGCCTTTCCCGCACCAGCACATCGCCGACGGTGGCCACCGTGAGCGGCGCGCGGTACGCGCCCTCCGGCGTACGCTCGAAGAGATGCACCTCGCGCGTCTGGCGATCGTACACGCCGCGAAATCCCGGCCCGGTGCCGAGCGGCCAGTTCACTGGGAAGGCGCCGATGCCGAGCACGCTCTCGAGTTCATCGACCAGCGCGAGCGGATCGCGAGCGGGCCGGTCCAGCTTGTTCATGAAGGTGAAGATCGGCACGCCGCGCCGCCGGCAGACCTCGAAGAGCTTCCGGGTCTGCGTCTCGATGCCCTTGCCCGCGTCGATGACCATCACGACGGCGTCCACGGCGGTGAGCACGCGATAGGTGTCTTCGGAGAAGTCCTTGTGGCCCGGCGTGTCGAGCAGGTTCACGCGGTAGTCGCGGTAGTCGAATTGCAGCACCGTCGAGCTGATCGAGATGCCGCGTTTGCGCTCGAGTTCCATCCAGTCGGAAGTCGTCGCGCGTTGATTCTTGCGCGACGTGACCGAGCCCGCGAGCTGCACCGCGCCGCCGTAGAGCAGCAGCTTTTCGGTGAGCGTGGTCTTGCCCGCATCCGGGTGGGAGATGATGGCAAAAGTGCGCCGCCGGGAAATCTCGTCTCGCATGGTGAAAGGGCGCGGAGCTTCGGGCAGGAAGCGGAGCGGCGCAAGCGCCCGGTCACCCCCGGCGGTTACGGCACCAGGATCGCTTTGTAGAAGCGCTTGGGGAACGACCCCGCGGCGGTGTCCGTGAAATCCCAGACGGCGCCAGCGAAAGTATGCGTCCCGATCGGATCCCAGGTGACGAAGTCTGCCGTCGCCAGCACCGTCGCCGTCTGGCCGGGCGAACCGATGACGTTGAAGCGCAGTTGCCCCCCGCTCAACCAGGCCAGCGAGGCCGCGTCCACCATCGGCGGCGCGGGCGGTGCTGCGACCGTGAGCCGCTCCCGGAGATAGAGATGCCGCGTCCGCGTGCCGTCGCCGATCCGCGCACCGAGCGCATAACTTCCCGGAGGCGCCACGTCCGCATTCAGGGCGATGGAGGCGATACCGCTCATCACCGTGCTCGTCCCCGTCGTGGCGAGTATCCGTGCGTCGAGCAGCGTCTCGTTCCCATTATACGGATTGAAGTCCGCATCGAGAAACGTCCGCACCTCCACCGTTCCGAGTCCATTCGCGCCCGATTGCTGATGCACCACGAGATCCACGGATCCTCCCGCCACCACGGGCTGCGCGTCGGCCCGCAGGAGCCGGATCAAATTGGGCCACAGACCGCTATTCGCTGGGAGCGCCGTCCGATTTGCCGCCACACTTCCACCCAAGTCCCAGCGCCTGTTGAAGCCATCACTCACGCGCCCATTCCCCACGCCCGCGGGTTCGACATTGCTCAGCCGATCCCCGCCGCCGATCGCGCTGTGGTAAAACCCGTTTGCCGCACCGGCCGCCTCCGTGCTCGTCCACCACGCGCTGCGCTGGGTGCTGCCAATCGTCGCCTGGGTATCCGTGGCGGGCGTGCCGAGGTCCACGGTACCGTGATACCAGAGATGCACATCGCTGTGGCTGGAAGAGTAGCCGCCACTCAGGCTCGTCAGTTTGCGGTTGTAGGCGCCGAAGACGGATTGGCCGTTCGGCACGAACAACCCATCGCCGAGCGTCTGCCAGTAGTTATCCGCGAAGAGCACATTCGCGTAGGTCGTCACACTAGCATCGCCGAACTGCGGCACCGGTCGCGGGTCCAGCGTCGTCACCTGATCCACCCACACCCCCTGCGCGCCGAGCAGCCTCCCCATCTCCGTCACCACCGATCCGCCCCGGCTATGCCCGATGAGATGCAGCGGCAGCTCCGCCAAAGGTCGCCCGCCCATTTCCGCGATCAGCCCGCTCGAGAGCAGCGCCCCCACTGCCGCATTTGCCACCGTCGTTGTGGACGCCCCGCCGAACCCCGCGAGGCTGGACCAATCCAGCTTGATGAGGATCTCCCCGGAATCCGAAAGCATCGGCGCCACTCCGCCCAGGAACGTCGCCGTCGCCACCGTTTGCCCCGACCCGTTTTCCTCGAT
>JBGSYE010000718.1:0-3829 GCA_041751075.1 Chthoniobacteraceae bacterium | reverse complement strand
CTCGCGCACATCGACCAGCACGAAATCCTCCTGCGCATCCAGCTTCCGCTTGAGCTCGCGCACATCCATTTCCGGAATTGGCTCCTCGGCTGCCTCCGCCGCCTCGGCCTGCGGGATGCCGCAGAACTGGTCGTAGTCGATTAGCTCCGTCACCGTCGGATTTTCGCCGCAGACCGGGCACTTCGGATCGCGCCGCAGCTTGAACTCGCGGAACTTCATCTTCAGCGCGTCGAAGCTCATCAGCCGGCCCGTCAGCGGCTCGCCGATCCCGATGATCAGCTTCACCGCCTCGATGGCCTGCATCACGCCGATGATCCCCGGCAGCACGCCCAGCACCCCGCCCTCCGCGCAGCTCGGGACCATGCCGGGCGGCGGCGGCTCGGGGAACATGCAGCGGTAGCACGGCCCGCCGAGGTGCGGCGCGAAGACCGTGCACTGCCCGTCGAACCGGAAGATCGAGCCATAGACGATCGGCTTTTTCAGGAAAACGCAGACGTCGTTCGAGAGGTAGCGCGTCGGGAAATTATCCGTGCCGTCGATCACGACATCGTAGCTCTCCGCGATCTCCATGGCGTTCGCGCTGGTGAACATCGTGTCGTGCAAGTCGATCTGCACATTCGGATTCACCTCGCGGATGCGGTCGCGCGCCGAGTTCAGCTTCTTGCGCCCCACATCCTTCGTGCCGTGCAGAATCTGCCGCTGCAGATTGGAAAAATCGACGATATCGCCATCGACCAGCCCCAGCCGCCCGATGCCCGCCGCCGCCAGATAGAGCGCGATGGGCGAGCCCAGCCCGCCCGTCCCAATACAAAGGACGCTCGCCGCCTTCAGCCGTTTCTGTCCCTCCAACGTGACCTCAGGCATGATGAGATGACGCGAGTAGCGGGCGATTTCGTCATTGCTGAACTCGATCGATTCGAGCCGGGCGGGGTCTATAATACTCGTAGCCATAGTCAGAAAGGACGGGAACCCTACCACGCCCCGTCAAAATGCAAAGCCTTAGCCGGGTGCGAGGCAAGCGGGCAATCCAAGCTTCAGCAGTCGTGAAGCGTACCCGGGAGCGCGGCAGCGTTTTGTAGTGCGGCAGTGTTCTGCCGCTTTGGTAGTGGGCGTCGGGTGCATTACGGCTCGCCCTTCTCCTCCTCGCGGCCTTTTGCATCGAACGTCCAGCGAGCTCCGTCTCACCAGCACGCTGCCCACTTCCAGCGACTCGAAGGCGCGCTGGACCAGGGCCAGATCGCGCGTGAAGACACCCGCCTGCAACCCGTAGCGGGAATCGTTTACCCGTGCGAGCGCATCGTCGAATTCGGCATACGGAGCCAGCACCGCGACGGGGCCGAAGATTTCCTGCGCGCTCCCCGTCGCGAGGCAGGGTGCGACTTTGTGCGCGACCAGATTGAGCACTAGGTCAACGCTCGTACAAGTCGCGCCCCCCGGCTGCCCGTGAGCAGGAACGCCTTACGACTTTTGAGCCTTGCCCGACAGTATCACTATGATACTTCGTTAATCCAAACGGGGTCAACGTCACAGTCTCGGGTGGTGCAGGGCACGATGCGAAGTTTTATCGGGAACGCGGCGTGAAAAGGGCGATGGAGGAAAGCAAATCCAATGCTTATGTAGCCAAGCGGCTCCGGACGGCGACTTCGTGAGCGCTTCTTGACAGACAACGGGCCAATCTCGTCGGATCAAACCGTGGACTAAATCGCCCCCGCGTCCCGCCTCCAGAGGCGGGCGGAGCATGGTCGGGCAGTATGCTTGTCTAGCAAATCGGGCAGGCGGATTCTGCCTCCCGCGCGGCGAACTCCTTGACGCCGCTCAAACTACTGCCACGATCCGCCGAAACCTCTCCTTGAAGGAATACTCACCTTTCCCAGCCTACTGCTTCTTTTCGAGAAGGCCCGGCGATCCGCTTATAATGGGATGGGCCGGGTCTGGCGGATAGCGATTTCTCCGTGGCGCACATCGTAACATTCGTCGGGGAAGTGGGAGGCGAGATTCCGGTGGAAATGCTGCCGGGTCACACTCTGCTCGAGGCGGCTCTCACGGCGAACGTGCCGCTGTTTCATGATTGCGGCGGCCAGGCGCGGTGCACGACTTGCCGCGTCCGCGTGATCGGGGGCACGCCACCCGCGCGCACGGCGAGCGAGATGGAAGTCGTCCACATGCAGAGCTGGCGGGATGATGTCCGGCTTGCCTGTCAGCTCGAGCCGACCAGCGATCTGCACGTGGAACGGATCATGCGCCAGGAGGTATCACGCGAGAAGGCGCCTGAGGATGCGGGCTTTCGCTCGGCAGAGCGTTCGCTCGCGGTGCTCTTTTGCGACATTGCGGGTTTTACGGAATTCGCCGCCACGCGCATGCCTTACGACGTGGTGCATGTCCTCAACCGCGTTTTCCTCTGCACCGGCGAAGCTGTTCTGGCTAATTCGGGTCACATCGACAAATACCTGGGCGACGGACTCCTCGCCCTCTGGGGCATCGACGGCGGTGAGCCGGCTGAACTGGTGGTCAGCGCGGTGCGGGCGGCCCTCCTCATGCAACACGCGGTGGTTGAACTGAGCACGCGGCTTCATCTGCATTTCGAGGCCGAGCTGTCGCTGCGCGTCGGCATCCACTTCGGACCGGCCATCATCGGACGGGTTGGCCACCCGGCGCTGCAGCAACTGACCGCGATCGGTGATTCGGTGAATATCGCCGCGCGCGTGGAAGCGCAAAACAAGGAGCTGCGCACGAGTCTGCTCATCACGGAGGAATGCTACGCCCATGTGCGCGACCTGGTGACGGTGGGGGACGATTTCCGGACGGTCTTGCGCGGCCAGAGCCGGCCGCAGCGCCTTTATGAGATCACCGGTCTCGCCTACTCCGATCCCATTTTTCTCGTGCAGCGCCAGATGCATGTACTTCTGCTCGACGGGCAACTCTTTGTGGAGCGTTTCTTTGAGAATCTCCTGAGCGCCGCGCCGGAGATGCGCGCGCTCTTTCATGGCTGCGACATGCCCCGGCAATACGAGCAGTTTCTTACCCAGCTCACACGGTGCGTGCGCGAGCTTCGTCACCTGCCGGAGATGCTGCCTGTCCTGAGGGCACTCGGCGCGCGTCATGGCGGCTACGGGGTCGGTCACGAGCACTTCGTCATCGCCGGCATCGCTCTTCGGGGGGCTTTGGCCGAAACTCTGGGCGAAGCCTTCGATCAGGAAGCCGACGCAGCCTGGACACAGGTCTTCGAGACGATCACCGGTGCGATGGAGGAAGGCATCCCGGTGTAGAAGGCAAGCCGGCTGACCAGAGGGGCGACGACCTGTTTCAGCGCAGCGCCAGCGGCGAACGGGCGGGGCGGGGGCGCTGGCAGCCTGGGCCAGTCGCTCGCCTGCGGTCACTTCGCGTTCGAGCAAACCCTTCGCGCACGTCTTCGTCGATTCGATGGAAGGCCGCACGCTTTTCGCCATCGGTGATTGCGCCGCGGCCCGCGGCGTTGCGCAGAGCGTTGCGGGCTTCGATGCGATGCAGCGGTGTGAAAAACAACGGTTCGGCGGTGCGGGCCATGTGAGCGGAGGCGTCCGCACTGCGCTTGTCTTGGGCGACGAGTGAAACGAGAAAGCTCGAATCCGGGTAGGCGTTCGTGTCCATGGCCGTTCAATCCCGCAAGTCCGACCAGAGCTTTTCCATCGCGACTTTCGACATCCCTTTGCCGACGGGCGGGAACGCCTTCAGCCTCGCCGCCCAATCGACCTTGCGCGGCTGGGCGGGCTGGGCCGGGGCGAGGGTGGCGAAGACCGTGCCGTTGCGGGTAATGGTGACGGGTTCACCGTGCTCGAGCCACCTGGCGACG
>JBGSYE010000717.1:0-30632 GCA_041751075.1 Chthoniobacteraceae bacterium | reverse complement strand
GCGCGGCGCAAGCTCGCCGTGCATGAAGCGCTCGAAAAGCTCGCGGCTCACGACCCCCGCAAGGCCGAGTTGGTCAAGCTGCGGTACTTTGCCGGCCTCGAAGTCGCCGCCGCCGCGGAAATCCTCGGCATCTCCGAAGCCACCGCCCACCGCGACTGGACCCATGCGAAAGCGTGGCTCCACCGCGAGATGCGGGGCTAGCCGGGTATCGCCGCGCCTCGGATGACGCGCCCGGAAAGATTTTCCAATTCGATGAGAGTTTTCGCCGCGGGATCTCGCACGTCATGGGTGAATGCCGACCCTCGCCCATTTCACTCGCGGCCATGCCGTCCGCAGCGCCGCACCGCGCACCGGGGAGGCGGCTGACTCTTCACAGATCGCGCCGGGCACGCAGCGATGCCCGCGTCCCGCCAGTGGCCGGAAAGGCGGGACGCAGGGGGGGAAGGCCCGCGATGGCGGCAACCCGTGGACTTGCGAGGCAGGGGTCCGTTCCCTCGGGCGAGTCTGTGAATCTCACTCGCAAGCTCCTGCCATGAAAAGATAACTCCCCTCCTGGAGCGTGGCCGCCGCGGCCATTGCCTTGCGTCCCGGCGGGTGGTGGGTTTGGCGTGAGCGCCAACGAGCAAGGCCCGCCCGACCCTACGCCCGCTGTCATCGGTACGATCATTCAGTTTTCCGAGGGCCGCAAAGTAGCGGATGAGCACGCGCACGCAGAGGCCGCGTGCGAGGCGAGCGAGGCGATCTCCCCATCCGGATGGCTGATTGATCCCATCGCTCCATGCGGGCGCCCCCATGCGGCGCGATACTTGTTGCGCGCGCGGCGCGACTCCATACGCTCCCGCCCCCATGTCCAGCATCCTGCCAGCCCGCCCCCGCAGCACCGGGAAGCGCCGCGCATTTGCGATCGTCGCGGGCCAGTATCACCCCGAGTTGGTCGGCGGGCTCATCGACCATGCCACGCGCGAGTTGCAGGCCATCTCGCCGGGCTTTGGCGTCACGGTATATGAAGTGCCGGGCGCCTTTGAGATTCCGCTCGCGGTGAGTGAAGTCGCGGCGCGGGGCGGCGTGGATGCGATCATCGCCCTGGGGGTGATAATCGAAGGCCAGACCGCGCACGCTTCGCTCATCGCGCAGACGGTGACGGCGAGCCTGCAGCAGATTGCGCTCACCTCGCGCATCCCGGTGATCCACGAAGTGCTCTCGGTGAAGAATGAGGAGCAGGCCCGGGCACGGTGTCTCGCCGAGGAACTCAATCGCGGCACCGAAGCCGCGCGAGTGGCCGTGCGGATGGCAGAAGTGCTGGGCACGATCCGCGCACCCCGTTGATTTCCCGATGAGCAAACGCCGCGAAGGCCGCGAGGCGGCCATCCAGTTCCTCTTTCAGACCGACCTGAACCGGACGCCGCCCGGCGAACTCGCCGCCCCGTTCTGGGCGATGCGTGCGGAGGAAAAATCGTCCGCGCCCTCGGAGAAGGTGCGCGCCTTCGCCGCGGAACTCATCTCCGGCGTGAACGAGAACCGACCGGAAATCGACGAGCGCATCAAAGCCTGTCTCGTGAACTTCGAGCTCGAACGCCTCGCCGCCGTGGATCGCAACGTCCTGCGCGTGGCGATCTTTGAGTTGCTCTACAGCCCGGAGGTGGCGCCGGTGATCATCATCAATGAAGCGATCGAGATCGCGAAGAAGTTCGGGACGGAGAAGTCGGGCGGCTTCATCAATGGCGTGCTCGACCGAGTGAAGAACGAGATCGGACGCCCGGCACGGGTGGGGGTGGGAAAGGCAGAAGGCAGAAGTCAGAAGGCGGAAGTGCACGGGCTCGACGCGACCCGGGTGCCGCCGCCTCCTCCGGCTTCGGCTGCTTCCGACTTCTGACTTCTTCCTGCTGCCTTTCCCGATGCCCCTCGGCTTCTTCAAATCGCTCATCCAGAAATTCACGGGCAGACCCGTGGACTGGGACGAACTCGAGGAGATGCTCATCCGCGCGGATCTCGGGGTGCCGATGGCGATGCGCATTCTGCAAGCCTGCCGTGAACGCGAGGAGAAGCTAACGGCGGAGACGGCGGTCGCGATCGCTCGGGAAGAAATCCTGAAGGTGCTGCCGCGCGACAATCTCCAGCTCCGCCCCTTTCCCTCGAAGCCGAAGGTCGTGCTCGTCGTCGGCGTGAACGGCACGGGCAAGACCACGAGCACGGCGAAGCTCGCGCACTTCCTCAAAAGCAAGGGACACAGCGTACTGCTCGCTGCGGCGGATACCTTCCGCGCGGCGGCGATCGAGCAACTCGGCGTGTGGGCCGATCGCATCGGGTGCGACATCATCAAGGGACAGTACCACGCCGATCCGGCGGCGGTGTGCCACGACGCCTACCGAGCCGCGGAGAGTCGCAACCTCGAGTTTGTGATCTGCGACACGGCAGGCCGCCTGCACACGAAGGCGAACCTGATGAGCGAGCTGGACAAGATCAAGCGGGCGCTCGCGAAGTGCGATCCCGGCGCGCCGCACGAGTCGCTGCTCGTCGTCGATGCGACCACGGGCTCGAACGCGGTCTCGCAGGCGCGGGAGTTCGACCAGGCGGCGAAGCTCACCGGCATCATCGTGACGAAGCTCGACGGGAGCGGCAAAGGCGGCGTGGTCGTCGCGATCAAGAATGAACTCGGGCTGCCGACGCGATTCATCGGCACGGGGGAGAAGCTGGGGGACTTCGCGTTCTTCGAGAGCCGGGAGTTCGTCGAGAAGATGCTGTAGCGCGAGCGTGCCTTCGCGGTCGCTCGCTATCTCCGCGCGCACATCCAGGGAGCGAGCGGCCTCGCAGGCACGCTCGCTCTAGGCCGCCTGCTCGACGACCACCCGCGTGCCGTCCACCGCGACCACGCGCACTCTTGCGCCGGCGTCGATGAAGTCGCCATTCGTCACCACGTCGCAGGCCTGCCCATCGAACTGCACTTTCCCGCTGGGCCGGAGCGAAGTGTGCGCGATACCGACTGCGCCGAGAGGCATGCGCGAATTCACCACCGGCACCCGAGAGGCGCTCGCTGCGCCGCTCGCGGCATCGAGCACGATGTAGTGGTAGAGCGAAGTCTTCGGCAGCAGCTTCGCGAGGAGAAGGGCGACGCCGATTCCACCGAGCACCGCGATGCCGAGATTGATCAGCGGCCGCGTGAGCATCTCGCCCGAGGGCCACCAGGCATCGCCGGGATAGCGGTCGATCATCGCCCAGACCAGGGAGCCCACCATCATCAGCGCCCCGAGGAGCCCGGGGATCAGAGCGCCCGGATAGATGAGCAGCTCACCGACGACGAGCAGCAACCCGAGTACAAACACCGAGACCACTTCCCACCCGGCCAGCCCGGCGAGATAGTGCCCGGCAAAGAAGATCGCAAAGCAGACCATCCCGAGAAATCCCGGCACGCCGAAACCCGGAGTTTTGAATTCGATGTAAGCGCCGACGATGCCGCCGAGGAGGAAGATAGGCGCCAGCGCGGTGATCCAGAGCGCGAGTTGCTCGAAGCCCGTCGGTTCGATCCGCCGCACCTGGCCTGTGAGCCCCGCCTGCGTGAGCATTTCCTCGAGCGTCGCCGCGGTGCCGGCCGCGAGGAGCGGCTTGCCTTCGTAGAGCCGCGTGGCCTCGGCCGCGCTGAGCGTGAGCAGCGAGTCCGCCTTGTCGATCACCACGTCGCCGATCTTCACCTCCTTTTCCTTGTCCACAAAGGCCTCGGCGACCTCGGAGTTGTGCCCATTTTTCTGCGCCGCCGCGCGCGCCGTCGCGGAAAGCATCGACACGGTCTTGTCCGTCATCGTCTCGGGCAGATCCTGGCCGGTGGCCATGACCGGCGCCGCCGCGCCGATCACCGCCGTCGGCGCCATGTAGATTTTCTGAGTCGCGAGCGCGATGAGCGCGCCGGCCGAGAGCGCGCGGTCATTGATGTACGTGTAGGTCGGGATGGTCGTCTTCTGCAGCGCCTCCATATTGCGCAGCGCCGCATCCACGGAGCCGCCGAGCGTCTCCATGTCGATGATGAAGGCGCTGGCGCCATCGCGGACCGCTTCCTTCAGCGCGCGGCGGAGGAGGAAAAACTGCGCCTCCGAAACTTCCGTCCGCAGCGGCACGACGACCACCGGTCCGGGCGCCGCCGTCGCCTCGGCCGCCGCGACGCTCGAGACCAGTGCGCCGCAGAGGAACAACATCCACGAGAGGAATTTCATAAGCACCGCAACGTCCCGTGCGGCGGCTCGCATCTCAAGCGAAAAGCCGGGCGAGCGGTGGCCGGGCTCCTCATTTTCATCCCGAACTCCGCGAGATGACGTGCGACGGCCGCTCCCGGCATCGAGGAGTGCCTCATCCTTCGGCCACTCGTGGACGACCTGCCCGGTCGGAGGGGGACGTTGCGGCTGTTCCGAGAAAGGAGAACGCCGGAGCCTCGCGGCCCCGGCGTTCACCAACCAAGTGTGGAACTCGTCGTGTCTTAGAACGACAGCCGGAGACCGGTGCGGACGGTCGCAAAGTTGTTATCGTTCTTTTCGACCACGGTGAAACGGCCATCGACAAAGAGGCCGCAGCGCGGGCTGAAGCGATATTCGAGACCGATTCCGGCGTGGGCTTCCCACAGGGCGTCGTCGCTGCCGCCGTCATTATCGAAGTCTTCGACGTCGATGTCTTCGGCATTGAAGACTGCGCCGCCGCCGATGAAGATGTAGGGTGCCAAGCAGTGATCGTCGATCGGGAAGCGGACGAAGAGGTTCAGGCCGGCCTGGCCGAGGACGTCTCCGCCGTGGCGCTGGTCGAGCAGAGTGCCTTCGACACCGAGGCCGATATGGCGGGTGAAGAAGTAATTGACGCCGAGGCCGCCGCCCCAGGCGTGGTCGCCGAAGAGGTTATCCTGGCCGGGAGTGGAGAAGGCATAGGCGCCGAAGAGGTCGAGCTGCCATTCGCGGTCCGCGAAGCAGGGGGTAACCATCGGGGTGACGGTATGCTTCGAGTCGTGCATGACGGTCTCGCCCGCGGTGGCGGACGCAGCGGTGAAGGCGGTGCAGAGGGTGAGGATGGCAATGGTTCTTTTCATGTACGGGGTCTTTCTGTGGATGAGGTTTTAGGGTTGGGTTGCAGGGGTGTCACCCGAAGTGTGGCAACATACCGAAGTATTCACGCACAACCCCGGGGACAAACGCTGCATCGTGTGGGGTAGTGGGGGTGGATGGGTGTTTTTTGGGGAATCGGCAAGACATTTCTGCCGCCCTCCGCGTGGGTGCGCGCGAAGGGCGCTCCAGGGTGGGGCGATGCGGGCCTGATCTGGAGGGCTCGTGGAAATATAGAGGCCCTCATCCGGCACTGTGGGCAGGACTTCGCTGCTGAGCGTGTGGTCCGGTCCGTCGCCGGCGAGCATTGTCCCGCTTTCAAACCGCAGGCGCGCGTGAGCCTCCGCGATCTGCGACGACTCGTTTCGATGGTCTTTCCGCAGCGAAGATCGGCCTGCCAGCAAGGAGAGAAAAGCCGAGCGCAACCAGGCAGCCAAACCCCAGCACCCGGACGGCAGACCAGGGCGGCGACAAAAACGCGGAGACCTGCGGTCGCAGCGAAAAATCGGAGCGTCATTCAATGCGGTTGCCCACGCGTGCATCAGCACGCTGCTCGTCTTCGCTCCGCGACACCGCGACAAGCCGATCCTGTAGCCAGCACGGAGACGCAACAAGAGGACTCGCCTGGGCCGGCATCGCTGGCGCAAAGTGATGCCATGAGTCACCCGCCAAATCTGCCCAGAGCCGAGGGTCCGGCCTTTGCGCTCGATGGGACGGCCATTGCACGCGGCACCAGCGCCGCGAAGGAAAGTGCCCGCCGGCGGATCATGATGCAGGTGCATCGCTCCGATGCCGAAGGAGTGCAGCGGCTGCTGAATTTCATGCAGCGCGGCAGCTACGCACAACCGCACTGCCACGCCGCGCCGGAGAATATCGAGACGGTCGCGGTCCTGAAGGGCTCGGTCGGCTTTCTCGTCTTCGCACCGACCGGCGACGTGCAGTCGGCGCACCGGCTCGTGGCGGGCGATCCGGGCGCGTGCCTCGTGGATATCGAGCCCGGCGTCTGGCACACGCTCGTGCCGCTGGCGGAAGACACCGTGGTATTAGAAATCAAGCGCGGCCCTTACGACCAAGGCCGGGACAAAACCTTCGCCGCCTGGGCGCCGGACGAGGGCGACGCGGCGGCGCCGGATTACCTCCGCCAGTTGGAAACCATATTCACGACCTGATCATTCTATGAAACCCTGCCTGTTCCTCCTCCTCGCTCCGCTCGCAGCGCTCGCCGCCGATGTGCCGCTGACTTTCTCGGATCCCTCTCCACAGCGGTATGAGCTGAGCGCCCGCGCCAGCGAGATCGACTCGCGTGCTCGTCCGCATCCGGCGATCGACTTCCTTTTTGAAAAGGACGGCAAACCGCAGGACACGGAGAACGCATCAGTGGACACGCGGGTGGCGCCGCAGGGGCGGCTGGTGATCTGGCTCATGGGGCACAGCGCACCGCTCTTTGAGCGCGTGAACAGCTACGGGATGCACATCATCCGGGTGCATTACGCCAATGGCTGGTTCGGCAAGTTTGGCAAGGAGCCGCCACCGGCGGATGACAAGTTCCTCGGGAAAATCCGGCTCGAAGCGGCGATGGGCGAAGACTTCAGCGACGCGGTCGTGATTCCCGAGCCCGATGGGATGATGGAGCGCGCGTTGCAGTTTGTGAAATGGCTGGCGAAGGAGAATCCGCAGGGACGCTGGGAGTGTTTTCTCACCGCCGACGGGTCCGGGCTGCGCTGGGAGCGGGTGATCATGGCCGGGAGTTCGCATGGATCGACGACTGCGGCGCGCTTTGCCAAGCATCAGCGCGTGGATCGTGTGGTGATGTTTTGCGGGCCGCGCGATCAGTATGAGACGTGGCAGGGCCTGCCCTCGGCGACCCCGGAGAACCGCTACTTCGGCTTCAGCCATGTGCTGGATAGCGGCTGGTCTGGCGACCATTACTGCCGCTCGTGGGAGTTGCTGGGCCTGCACCGCTTCGGCCCGATCGTGAACGTGGATCGCAGCGCGCCGCCTTTCGCCAATACCCGCCGGCTGATCACCAACGCCGACGTGAAGAACGACGCGAAGCGCGCGCACAGCTCCGTGACTCCCGGGAAGGCAGCGGTAAAGAATGCCGCCGGCGAGTTCCTGCACGAAGCGGTGTGGCGGTATCTCTTCACGCATCCCGTCGAGCAGGTCGGCGAGGTGACTCCGCCGGACGAGAGCTGCAAGAAGGATCTGCGGAGGTAGCCTGGAGGGACACGCTCCGTCGTGTCCGTGATCAAGTGGGCGAAGGTGGCGTGGAGCCAGGCGTAGATCGCTCCGCACCGCCTCCGCCCGCAGAAGTTTGGGACATGACGGGGCATGTCCCTCCAGGTCGCACCGGGCTCACTTCAAGAGGCAGCGACCCGTCATCTCTGCTGGCTGCGGGATGGCGAGGAGATGCAGCAGCGTCGGGGCGACGTCTGCGAGGATGCCGCTCTCGAGCGTGTGCTGCGCGGCATCGTCGGCGACGTAGAGGAAGTGGACGAGGTTCGTCGTGTGCGCGGTGTTCGGTGAGCCGTCGGGGTTGCGCATCTGCTCGCAGTTTCCGTGATCGGCGGTGATCAGCAGTTTTCCGCCGAGCGAAAGGGTCCGTTCGACGACCTGCCGGACACAATCGTCGATGGTCTCTACGGCTTTGATCCCCGCCTCGACGACGCCGGTGTGGCCGACCATGTCCGGATTCGCGAAATTGAGGATCACGAGATCGTAATCGGGCAGCGCGGCGACGACTTTCTCCGTCACTTCCGGCGCACTCATCTGCGGCTTGAAGTCGTAAGTCGGCACGTCCTTCGGCGACTGCACGATGATGCGGTCTTCGCCGGCAACGGGCTGCTCAATGCCGCCGTTGAAGAAGAAGGTGACGTGCGGGTATTTCTCCGTCTCGGCGATCCGGAGCTGCTTGCACCCGGCGGCGCTGACGACTTCGCCGAGGATGTTCTTGAGCGATTGCGGGCCGAAGACCACGGGCACGCCGTAGGTCTCGTCGTATTCCGTGAGCGTCACGAAATGCACGCGCGGCAGATTTTCGCGCTCAAAGCCCGGCCAGTCCGCGCGGATGAACGCGACGGAAAGCTGCCGCGCGCGGTCGGCTCGGAAGTTGAAGAAAAGGACGACATCCGCCTGACGGACGCGGAGTTCTTTGGCGTGCGCGAAGATCAGCGGCTGGAGGAATTCATCCCCGCGCGGATCGGTGGCGTAGGCCGCGCGCACCGCCTCGCCCGGCGACTGCGAAGACACGGTGCCGCGCCCGAGGACGATGGCATCCCAGGCGAGCTTGGTGCGCTCCCCGCGCTTGTCGCGATCCATCGCGTAGTAGCGCCCGATGACCGTAGCGACGACCGCGCCGCTCGGCGCCAGGTCGGCGCTGAGCTTGGTGAGATAGTCCGCACCGCCCGTCGGCGAAGTATCCCGGCCGTCGGTGATCGCATGCACCATGATGTCCTCGACGCCCGCTGCTTTCGCCGCCTCGGCGAGCGCGACGAGATGATCCTGATGCGAGTGGACGCCGCCATCCGAGACCAGCCCGATGAAGTGCAATCGCCGCCCGCGGGCGTGCCCGAAGGTCTCTTGCAGCACAGCATTCGTCGCGAGTTCCCCGTCTTCGATCGCCTTGTTGATGCGCGTCAGATCCTGATAGACGATCCGCCCCGCGCCGAGATTGAGATGGCCGACCTCGCTGTTGCCCATCTGGCCTCCGGGCAGGCCCACCTCCCTGCCGCTCGCGCTCAGCGTGGACTGCGGATAGGTCGCGTAAAGGGAATCGTGAAAGAGTGTGCGCGCGAGCAGGGTGGCGTCGCCGTTCTCCTCCGCTTTGGCGTCGCCTCCGGGATTGATCCCCCACCCATCGCGGATGATCAGGACAACAGGTTTTTTGGACATGGCCGCGCAGTGAAGCAGCGAGCCCACGGCGAACCAAGCATCGACTTCGCCCGTGATGGTAGCGTCGGTCTATGATCGTCGCTCGCATCCGTGGGCGGGGGAGGCGCGGAGCGTCAGCGCGCTTGGCAGTTCCGCGCCGCCTTCGCCCGCGAAAGTTTGCGACGGTCATAGACCGCCGCTACAGGGGTGCTGTTCTACCGCTTCGCGAAAAGGTTCCAGCCGCCGCGGTCCGACTTGCTCTGCTGCACTTTGAGCTGCCCGAGCAGGGACTGGAGCGTGAGATAGACCTTGTGCCACTGCGACTCCACGGTGGACATGGCCTCATCGACCTCGGCGAGGTGGCGGAGGCTTGGCGCGTTGGCAAAGAGGGTGTGAACCTCCTCCTTGCGCGGCCCACCCTTTTCGACCGAAACGCTGATCGCCTCGAGCCCCTGGGCGATGATGCTCTTCACCTCCAGGAACTGCGCCTCGTCGTCGCGCGTGTGTTTCTTTTCCCGGGCGAGTCCGACGTAATGGTTGAATTGCTTCCAGCACTCGATGTAGTTCTCGAGATGCAGGACGAATTCATCGAGGTTCTTGTAGTGCATGGATGGAGGCTTGAGGGTGGATGGGAGCTGGAGTGTGACGGGCTGGATGAAGATGAGGGCGCCGCCGCGCAGTTCGCGGGCGGTGACGAGCATGCCGCTGTAGTGGATGTGGAGATCGGAGAGCGGGAGATCGATCTCCGCGGCATCCTTGAACGCGGTGAGCACCGCGCGGCCGATCTCGATCATCTTCTGCTGCGGAAAGGTCGAGGGCAGGGTCGAGGCGGTGACGGTGCCGCCGCGGTGCATGGTAAAGCAACCGCTCGGCAGGCGCTCAATCTTCACGGGCTGCGGAGTCGAGCGGGCGAGTGGTTTCAGGAGGCCCATTTGGCTTCGATTTGCTTCATGGTTTCGCGGATGTGGGTGAGGGTGGCCGATCGGGTGAAGCCGATGCCCAGGGCGTTTTCACCATCGCAGAGGAGTCCGACGTGGCGCTGCGTGCCGATAGCTTCGATCATCTCGAGTTGCCCGGCTTCGAGCCGGTCGCCGAGCGCCTGAAAGGTCTGCGTGGTGTCGCGGATCCACGCAGCGGTGCGTTCGGGATACTCCGCAGCCCAGTGGTCGAATTTCATCTCCTCGCCGCTCTGCACCGCGACGACGAACTGCACGCCTTTGTACCGTGAGAAGCCCGCCAGCGGACTCGTGTCGCCTTCGCCGGCGGCCGGCTCCTCGGCGGTGCTCTCGTCGATGGTCTGTGCCGTCTCCATGAGCAGGCTCTCGTAGCTCACAAAGATCGTCCGGGGCCGCGGCATGTCGCAGGGCAGAATCTCGAAGGAACCGGATTTCCAGCGCAGCATCTCGAGGAAGGCCTCGCGCCCCATCACTTCGCCGGTCGCCGCGTCGATGATCTCGCCCTTTTGAAACCAGATGCACCCTTCACCCGGTCCGCTCGCGATCTTCAACATCGACGAGCTCTGCGTGAGGCACTCGAGCTGGATGATGTCCATGAGCGTCTTGCTCTGCACGCCGCGGAAGCCGCCATGCACTTCCCGCTCGAGCATCGACTCGATGCAATCGACGAAGTTGATGATCTCCTTCCCCGTCTTCGGCTTCTCCATGTACAGGTCGATGCCCATCGCATAGGCCCGGGCGCGGAATTGCTCGTCCTGCGCCGAGGTCATCACCACCACGCGCAGCGTGGGGAACCGGCGGCGGACGATCGTGAGTACCTGAAAGCCATCCATCGCCGGCATCCGCAGATCGACGAGCAGGAGATTGAAAGCC
Organism: Chthoniobacteraceae bacterium; assembly: GCA_041751075.1. GTDB lineage: Bacteria > Verrucomicrobiota > Verrucomicrobiia > Chthoniobacterales > Chthoniobacteraceae > JANNXQ01. The sequence goes on along the minus strand of JBGSYE010000717.1, from coordinate 19,861 downwards.
TCGCTCTCGAGTAGCGCCAGCGCCCGTGGGCCGGAGTCCGCCGTGTGGATCTCCGGCTGGCTCGGGATGCGGGCGAGGATCTCCTGGTAGATCTCGAGGATGTCGTGTTCATCGTCGAGGATCAGGATTTTGTGGCGGGCTGGCATGGGCTGTGAATCTTGATTCCGAGAGGGTTTGCGGACGGTTCGGCATTTCCGACGATCGGGAACGCCTCCACCGCAAAAGCACGACACAGGCCAGCGGCAGGATCTGCCGGGAGAAAATCCGCCGGCACCGCAATGGCATCGCGACTGCTTGTCACGGCGCTCAAACCGCGACCGCATGCTTACCCTCTTCAAAAAAATCTTCGGCAAGACCGCGAAAAAAACGGATGGCCCACTGGCCCCCTCTCCATCCGCGCCTTCGCCAGCGCAGATGCAGTTCGAATCGGCGATCCAGATGGCCAAGGTCGAGGTCGCGAAGTTGTCGCTCAAAAACATCGTAGCCAAATTTCCCGAGGACATCCGCGCGCTGCTCATCAGTGCTCCCGACGACTCCGCCACGGTCGTCCTGCCCATTCAGACGATCGTGAAGCAATTGCCGGCGGGCGTCGTGCGCATGTCGCTCGCCTCGCTCCATCGACAGGCGCCGCCGGGACTCTTCAAGCCGCTGCCAGCCGGTGACAAGCGGATGGTCGAGGTGCCGCTCGCGGAAGTCTTCAAGCATGTGAAGCCGACGGCTCTCAAGCGCAGGACCGATCAACGCAACGTCGATCTCGCGGACGAAGAACTCGAACTCCCCGTCTTCAACAGTCGCAAGGAAACCAAGCCGGTCGCGCCCATCGCGGCATCCGCCCCGAGCGAGGATGCGCCGCCCGCGGCGGAGCAAGCGCCCAGCGCGATGCGCGTCGTGGCTCCACCCAGCGAGCTAAACCTCGCCGCGGCGAAGACTGCTCCGGCTCCGAAGCCGCCCAAACCCGCCGCTCCGGCGCCAATCGCCGCCAAGGCGGCATCCAGCGAAGCAACGCTGCTCCTGCCGCTCGCGAAGCTCTCCGACGGCTGGCCCGAGACGGTCACCAGCGAACTCGCGGCACTCGACGCAGCGACAAGCGTTACGATTCCTCACAGCTTCATCGCGCCGGGACTTGCCCGGGGAAAAATCTCCTGCACTTGGAAACAACTCTGCGGCTGGCTCACGCCGCCTCCAGGCAATACCGCAATCGACCCCGAAACCGCGCTGGTGCTGCCGCTGAAGGTAGTGGCTCCCGCATTCATGGCTTCGACGAAGACTCCGTCCGCTCCTCGCAAGAGCGTCGCGGTCGATGACACGATCCCTGCGCTCTTCTCCGGGGGGACTCCGCGCCGGAAGGCGGAAGTCGAACCCACGGCGCCACTCGTCGCGCCTGAACCGCCGGCCGCTGAAGCGCCTCCCGTGGCAGAGCACATCGAAGCGAAGCCAGAGTCAGCGGAAGAGACTCCCGCCGCGATCATCGAGGAGGTGAAAGCTCCCGCGGACGAAGTCGCCACGATTCCCGCGCCGGTCGAAACTCCGGGCGAACCTGCCGCGGTGGAGAAAGCCAGCGAGGCACCGGAAGCCGCCGAAACCACGGCTGAAGCCAGCGATGCGAAGATCGAGTCTCCAGTCACTGCCGCTGCCACGGCGGACGCTCCTGTCGAGACTCCCGCCGAACCGGCAGCCACGCAGTCCGTCGGTGACGTATTGGGCGAGCCCGGCAAGAAGGATTGGACTCCCGCAGCGCTCGTCAATGCAGTGGTGAAGCTCCCCGGAGTCGCCGGCGCGGTCGTCGCGCTGCAGGAAGGCTTCCAAGTCGCGCACGCACTGCCCGACGGTGTGAACGCCGAGACCGTCTCCGCATTCCTGCCCCAGATTTTCACCCGCCTCAATCAATACGCCGGCGAGATGAAACTCGGCGAGGTGGACGATCTCCTCTTCACCACCCGCGGCGCGCACTGCCTCATCTACCGCCTCGGCAGCGTCTATCTCGCCGTGCTCGGAAAGCCCGGCGCGTCACTCCCCTGGAACGCGCTGCGCCTCGTCGCATCGGAACTCTCCCGCCAAGTCCAAAAGTAATCCATACGCCCATGGCCATCATCAACCAAGCCACCAAAGAGCTGCAGGTAAAGATCGTCTATTACGGTCCTGCCAAGAGCGGAAAGACGACCAACCTCGAACAGGTGCACGCGAACGTGCAGGTGCCGAATCAGGACGCCAAGGGCAAGCTGACCTCGCTCGCAACCTCGAGCGACCGCACGCTGTTCTTCGATTTCTTCCCGCTCGAAGCGGTCGCGATCAAAGGTTTCAAGACCAAGTTCGCGCTCTTCACCGTGCCCGGTCAGGTGATCTACAACGCGACACGCCAGATCGTGCTCCGCGGAGTGGACGGCATCGTTTTCGTCGCCGACAGCCGCTACGAAAAGATGGAGGAGAACATAGAGACCTTCCAGCACCTGCAGGACAATCTGAAGTCGCTGAACATCAACTTCGAGGACATCCCGTGCGTGATGCAGTACAACAAGCGCGACCTCCCCGACGTCGCGCCGGTGGAGTATCTCGAGTACGTGCTGAACAATCGCGAGACCCAGATGCCCTCGTTTGAAGCTGCGGCGAGCAAGACTGAGGGCGTGTTCGAGACGCTGAACATGATCACGCGGATGTTGCTCAATAAGTTCCTCAACGACGGCGTCCGGAAGTAACCCCGAGCCATCATGGGCCAGTTTCCTCAACTCAATCAGGAAGACGTGGATCACGTCGATGCGCTGCTGCGCGAGCTGCTCGAACGCAGCGAGGCCAGCCTCGCGCTCCTCGTGGAAAAAGCCGGCTACCTCATCCACGAGGCTGGCGGCACGGGGCAGGTCGATACCACGACCTTCGCCACCCTCGGCTCGAATGCTTACAACGCCGTGCAGTTCATGGCTTCGCTGGTCGGCGAGTCGAACTTCGCGAGCATGTACCAGCAAGGGGAGAATTTCTCCACGCTGATGCTGAACGTGGATGAAAACTCGCTGCTCGTGCTGGTCTTCCCCACTCATGTGACGGTGGGCTCGATGAAATACTTTGCCGCTCCCGCGGCGCGTGCGCTCAACGAACGGATCCAAATTGCAGCGGCGCGCGATGGCGCCTTGAGCCTCGACCTCAGCGATCTCGACGCGACGAACGTCCAGTCGCTCTTTCAGCGGAAGGAATAGGAGCAGAGCAGCGTCCGCGGCGCGTCTCGCTGTGCGGGAGTGATGTCCACGGAAGACACGGAATGTCACGGAAAGTCTGGAATGGCGATACGCGGCGCCACTCGCATTTCCGAACGCCTTTCCTTCCGTGCCATTCCGTGTCTTCCGTGGATCCGTCTGCGCTCTTGCCCTCCACCGTGCGGCGGAGGAAAAGGGTGCGCCATGACTTTCATCCCCACCATCGGTCTCGAGGTCCACGTCCAGCTTAAGACTCGCAGCAAGATGTTTTGCGCGTGTCCCGTTGAGTACGGCGCGCCGCCGAACTCGCACACCTGCCCCGTGTGTCTCGGCTTCCCGGGCGCGCTGCCTGTGATGAATGAGGAGGCGCTCAAGATGAGCGCACTCGCGGGGCTGATGCTCGGTTGCGACATCCCGGAGGTCTGCAAATTCGATCGGAAGAATTACTTCTATCCGGACATGCCGAAGAACTACCAGATCACGCAATTCGACCGGCCAATCTGCGTCGGCGGCGCGGTGCCGCTGCACGACTTTGCGTATCCGAAGGACGCGCAGAAAAGCATCGCGCATCCGGGCAAAAGCGTGCGGCTCACACGCATCCATCTCGAGGAAGATGTGGCGAAGTCGCAGCACTTCGAAACCTGCACCGGGATCGACTTCAACCGCGCCGGCACGCCGCTGATGGAGATCGTGAGCGAGCCGGAAATCGAGACGCCGGAGGAAGCCTTCGCGTATCTCACTTCGCTCCAGCAGATCCTCATCTACGGCGGAGTGAGCGATGCGGACATGGAGAAGGGCCAGCTCCGTTGCGATTGCAATGTGAGCGTGCGCCCCGAGGGCACGAGCGAGCTCGGCGTGAAGATCGAGATCAAGAATATGAACTCGATCAGCGGCGTGCGGCGCGCGCTGGCGCACGAGATCGAGCGCCAGACGGATGCGGCGCAGCGCGGGGAGACGCTCATCCAATCCACGCGCCGGTGGGACGACGCCAGCGGCAAGACCTTCCAGATGCGGGTGAAGGAATCCTCGCACGACTACCGTTATTTTCCCGACCCCGATCTGATCCCGGTGAAGACCACCGGCTTCATGCCAGAGGTGCGCTCGCGCCGGCCGGAGTTGCCGGGTGAAAAGCGGGACCGCTTCGTCCGCGATTTCGGCGTGACCGCCTACGACGCCAGCGTGCTCGCGAGCGAAAACCCGCTTGCGGAATACTTCGACGCCGCCGCGAAAGGCGCCCGCAAGCCGAAGACCGTCGCGAACTGGGTCATCAACGACCTGCTCAGCGCGCTCACGGTTGCGGAAAAGACGATCGTGCATTGCCCGATCTCCGCGCACGCGCTCGATGAGCTCGTGAACTTCATTGACGACGGCAAGATCAACACCTCGCAGGCCAAGACGGTCTTCGCCGAGATGTTTGCGACGGGCAAAGCCGCCGCGCAGATCGTGCAGGAGAAGGGGCTCGTGCAGGAGAGCGACACCGGCGCGATCGAGGCGATGTGCGTGCAGGCGATCGCGGCGAACCCGAAGGCCGTGGCCGAGTACAAGGCCGGCAAGGTGCAGGCGATCAATGCCGTGAAAGGCCAGGTGATGAAGCTCTCCCATGGGAAGGCGAACCCCGCGGTCGTCGCCGAGATCCTCGCGCGGCTGCTGACGTAGCGCGAGCATGCCGTCCAGGCTGCTCGCAATTCGGCGCGCAGGTAGCGCGAGCAGCGTCAAAGGCATGCTCGCTCTACTGGGCTGGATGTGGTTCCTTCGCCTCTTGAAATTCCTCCCGCTCCTCCTCAGCGCTTCGTGCGCGCTCTCCGCGGGTGCCGCTGCCGCGCCGAAGAAATCGAGTCCGAAGGCGCGCTCGTATCCCGGCATCATCCAGATGCATCCACCCGGCGGAACGCCATCAGGTGACAGCGGGAAGCTCCTATCGAGTGACATCGGCGGCCTCGATCTGCGCTTCCTCCGCAATGCCTCCGAAGCGGGCCTGCTCCAGGCGTATCTGGGCGAACTCGCAAAGTCCAAAGGCCAGACCGAGCATGTGCGAAAGCTCGGCGCCACGCTCGCGAGCACACAGGCCGAGGAGAATGAGCAGCTCGGAATGCTCGCCGCGCGCAAGGGCGTCCCAGTCCCTAGCGACGTGGCGGCGGTGCGGTCGAAATTGGTTGGCGAACTCGAAACACTCGATGGGCTGAAGTTCGACAAGGCGGTGCTCGATCAACTGCTTGCCGTGAATCGGCTCGCCGTCAGCGCTTACGAAGCCGGCTCCAATTCGCAGGATCCCGACATCAAAAACTTCGTCAGCCAGATGCTCCCGGTCGCCAAGGCGCGTCTGCAACTCGCGAGCAAGATGACCGGCGCACCGGCGCAGCCGAGCGGAGTCCCGCAATTCCGCACGAGCACACCGCCTGCGGGACGGTAGCTCCGGGTACCATACGCGTCTCGCGTGTTGGTTTCGGCGTCCCGCCGAAACGAGCTTCCGAAGCCGTCAATTCCCGGCAAGAAGCTCCGCACCCGCAGACAGCTCCGGAGTGTCCCCTGGCACGGAACTCTTGCTCATTCGTCGCCGCGGGACGCGGCGACCCACACGCGTGACGCGTATGGTACCGGAACATTTGCCACGCGCCGCTTCACTTCCCACACTCGGCTCCATGCTCGCCCGCACCTTCCTCTCCGCGCTCCTCGCCGCGTCGCCACTGATCCACGCTGCGGACTGGCCGGAGTTCATGGGCCCCACGCGCGATCAGATCTCCACCGAGACTGGGCTCCTCGACACCTTCCCGAGCACTGGCCCGAAACTCGTCTTTGAAAGGCAAGTCGGCACCGGCTACAGCGCGCCATCCGTGCGCGACGGCGTGCTCGTCCTTCATCATCGTGTGGGCGACAAGGAGATCGTCGAAGCCTGCGACGCGGCCACTGGCGCGGCGAAATGGAAGCACGAGTATCCCTCGTCGTATCGCGATCCCTTCGGCTTCAACAACGGCCCGCGCTGCACTCCGCTGCTCACTCCCGATCGCTGCTACACACTCGGCGCGGAGGGCGTGCTGTGCTGCCTCGACTTCGCCACGGGCAAAGAAATCTGGCGGCGCAATACTGGCCGGGAGTTTGAAGTGCCCGAGGCGTTCTTTGGCGCGGGAAGTTCGCCCGTGCTGGAGGACGGGATCGTCTTCGTGCAAGTCGGCGGGCAACCGAATGCCGCCGTCGTCGCCTTTGACGCAAATACCGGACGCACTCTCTGGATGAATGGCGGCGAACGCACCTGGACCGGACTGCCAATGATCGGCTGGCCCGGCGAACGTCTCGTAACCTGGAGCCGCGCCGATCCGGCATTTGCCATGCAGGCGAGCTACTGCACTCCGGTGCTCGCCACGTTTCACGGAAAGCGCCACCTGCTCACCGTCACCCGCCAGGGCCTCGTCTCGCTCGATCCGAAGACAGGGCGGCACCATTTCTCCCGCTGGTTCCGCGTGCGGCATGATTCGTCGGTGAATGCGATGACGCCCGTCGTGGATGGCGACACGATCTTCCTCTCCACCGCCTACTATCGTGGCGGCTCCGTGCTGCTGCGCGTGCGGCCCGATGGAAAGGGCGTCGATGACGTGTGGGCCGGCACGCAACTCGAGATCCACTGGACGCGCCCCGTGCTCACCGGCGGACATCTCTACGCCTTCACCGGACGCAACGAACCCGATGCGCATTTTCGCTGCGTGGAGTACGCCACGGGCAAGGTGAAGTGGGATCGCAATGAAGGCTGGCCCAATGGCGGCCACGGCAAAGTCGAGCCCGGCAGCGAACCCAAGGTCTTTGGCCGCGGCAGCGCCATCCTCGCGGACGGGAAACTGATCGCGCTCGGAGAAGCCGGACTGCTCGGACTCTTCCGCGCAAATCCCGAGAAGCTCGAGGAACTCGCGCGCTTCCAGGTGCCGAAGCTCAGCTACCCGTGCTGGGCCGCTCCCGTCCTCGCCGACAAGCGCCTCTACCTCCGCGACGAAAACTGGCTGGTCTGTTACGACCTCGGACGCTGATTACTTCTGCGGCACGAAATCAACCACGAGCGCCTCTTCGAGCACGGGCTTGAGGATCGCGACGAAGGCGGTGTGGTCCGGGTGCTTGAGATAGGTGTCCCGGTCGGCGGCATTCTTGAAGGTGACGATCCAGCAGTGCGTGAAGCCTTTGCTCAGACCCTCCGGGCTCACATCGGTCCCCCACTCCAGTGACTCCACCGCACCGATCTTCCCCTTCAACGCCGCGAATTCTTTCACGACATTGGCGATCTGATCGGGTTTGGCGTCGGCTTTGAATTTGAAGTGGACGACGTGCCGAATGGGGCCGTCGGCGGCGAGCGAGGAGGCGGTGAGCATGGCGAGGGCGAGCAGGGTCGGGAGGAATTTCATGGCGGAAACATTCAACATCCAACATCCAACATTCAAGATTCGATGAAGACGCGGAGCGGCAGGAATGAGTCATCGGATGTTGGGTGTTGGATGTTGAATGTTGGATGTTCACCCTCCCTCCCATGCCCCTCCGCCACTTCACCGATCTCCCCGCCACCGACCCGGCCGATCTCTACCGCTACCGCGACGCCATCGTGTCGGTCGATCTGCTCGGCGCGGCGGTCGCGCATCTCGATTTTTTCACCTGGCTCGCGGAGCACCCTGCGACCGTCGGCGCGATCTGCGCGCAGTTTGAGATCCATCCGCGGCCTGCGGACGTGATGATGACGCTCTTCACGGCGATGAAACTCGTGACCACCGCGGGCGGCTGTTTCCACGTCACGCTGCGGGCCCGGGAGCATCTGGTGAAGTCCTCGCCATGGAATCTCGCGCCGTATTACGCGTCGATGAAGGACCGTCCGCAGACGCTCGACATGCTGAAGGTGCTGCGCACCGGGAAGCCCGCAAACTGGGGCAGTTATGACCCGCAGGCATGGGCGCAGGCCATGGAGCGCGAGGATTTCGCGACGCAGTTCACGGCGGCGATGGATTGCCGCGGCGTGCTGCTCGGGCCGGCGCTCGCGCGAAAGGTGGATCTTTCCTCGAGCACGGCACTGCTCGATGTGGCGGGCGGCTCGGGCATTTATGCCTGTGCGCTAGCGGTGCAGCATCCGCATCTGCGGGCCGCTGTCTTTGAGAAGCCACCAGTGGATCGAATCGCCCGGGAGGCCATCGCGCGGCAGGAGTGCAGCGAGCGGGTAAGCGTGATCGCCGGCGATATGTTCAAGGACGCCTGGCCCGCGGGCTATGACGTGCATCTCATCTCGAATGTGCTGCACGACTGGGAGGAGCCCGTGGTGCGCGATCTCCTCGCAAAGTCGCACGCAGCGCTGCCCTCCGGCGGACTGCTGCTCATCCACGACGCTTTCATCAATGCGGAGAAGACCGGGCCGCTCCATGTTGCGGAGTATTCCGCGCTGCTCATGCAGATCACCGAGGGGAAATGCTACTCGCTCGGAGAAATGCGCACCTATCTGAATGAACTCGATTTCGAGTGGCTCGATCAGCAGACGACGACGGTGGCGCGCGGATTTATTCTCGCGCGCAAGCCGTAGAGCGAGTGTGCCTTTAGGGCCACTCGCTATCCGGGGTCGCGCACACAGCGAGTGGCCTTGAAGGCACACTCGCTCTACGCTTCCTCCATGATTCGCATTGAGCATCTGTACCTTTCAACGGGTCACAATTTCTTCGGGCACCACGGGCAGTCGGCCGGAACGAACGCCACGGTCGAGCAGCGCGAGGTGAGATGCCTCGCGGGACGCGGGATCGAGGGCGACCGCTTCCTCGATTTCAAGCCGGATTACAAGGGGCAGATCACTTTCTTCGCGCAGGAAATCTACGAGGAGCTGTGCGCGCGCTTCGACGTGCGGGACAAGCCGCCGTCGGCCTTCCGGCGCAATGTGATCACGAGCGGCGTCGATCTGAATTCACTGATCGGTCAGGAGTTTGAGATTCAGGGTGTGCGATTCCTCGGCGTCGCGGAGTGCTCGCCTTGTGAATGGCAGGACCAGGCTTTTGCACCGGGGACGGAGGAGGCGCTGCGCGGTCGCGGCGGCTTGCGCGCAAAGATCTTGAGCGATGGTGTGCTGCGCGTCACAGCCCGGGAAAATTTTCGCTGACCCGCTGCGGTGCCCGTGTATGCTCGCCGCCCTTTTCAATCCATGGACGAACTCCTCAACCTCCTGCGCCAGAACGCCCGCGCGTCGATCGAGACACTCGCGGCGGAGCTCAATACGACGCCGAAGGAGGTGGCGAAACGGATCGCCGAACTCGAGGCGGCGGGCGTGCTGCTCGGGTATCAGGCGATCGTCGATCTCTCGAAGACCGCGGCGCAAAAGGTCGTCGCCTGCGTCGAGGTGCGCATCACGCCGGAGCGTGGCGGAGGGTTCGACCGGCTCTCAAATCGGATCGCGCGCTTCAGCGAGGTGCAGAGCTGCTACCTGATGAGCGGCGGCTACGATCTGCTCGTCGTGGTCGAGGGAAATACTTTGCAGGACGTGGCGTCGTTCATCTCCGAAAAGCTGAGCACGATCAAAGGGGTCATCTCGACGGCCACGCGCTTCCGGCTAAAGAGCTACAAGGAGAACGGCGTGACGCTGACGAAGGATGCGAAGCCAGATCGGCTCGCGGTGACGCCATGAAGGGCTTCCAGATTGCAGATTGCAGATTGCAGATTTCGGCGGCCCGAGCCCGATAGCCGCGTCTCTTCGCGGCTCGTTCATCCCTTGCTCGCGGAGTAGACGCGGCGCTCTCGCTGCCGCTTTCCAATCTGAAATCTGAAATCTCTCGATCTGAACTCCCAATGAATCTCAACAAACGCGTCGCGGCTCACGTGCGCGACATTCCCAAATCCGGCATCCGCGAATTCTTCGACATCGTGGCGCAGGAGAAAGAAGTCATCTCCCTCGGCGTAGGCGAGCCGGACTTCGACACCCCGTGGCACATCCGCGAGGCGGCCATCTACTCGCTCGAACACGGGCGCACCCACTACACCTCGAACCTCGGCCTGCCCGAGCTGCGCAGTTCCATCTGCCGCTACGTCCACAAGCACTTCGGCGTCGCCTACGACCCGCGCACGGAAGTCATCATCACCGTCGGCGTCAGCGAGGCGCTGGACCTCATCCTGCGGGCGCTGATCAACCCCGGCGACGAGGTGCTCTACCATGAGCCGTGCTACGTGAGCTATTCGCCGACCGTGGTGATGTCGCACGGCGTTCCCGTGGCGATCGCCACTCATGCGACGGATAGTTTCCGTCTCACCGCCGAGGCGCTCGCGGCAAGGATCACCGCCAAGTCGAAGGTCTTGATGCTCAACTTTCCTTGCAACCCGACCGGCGCGACGCAGACCCGCGCGGAGTTGGAGAAGATCGCGCGCCTCGCGATCGACCACGATCTCGTCGTGCTCACCGACGAGATCTACAGCGAGCTGACGTATGACAAAGCCGAGCACGTCAGCATCGCATCGCTGCCGGGAATGCGGGAGCGCACTGTCTTTCTGCACGGCTTTTCCAAAGCATTTGCGATGACGGGCTGGCGGATCGGCTACGCCTGCGCCCCGGCCCCGCTCACCGATGCGATGATGAAGATCCACCAATACTCGATCCTTTGCGCCGCGGTGATGGCGCAGGACGCCGCGATCGAGGCGCTCGAACACGGAGCGCGCGGCGTCGAGGCGATGCGCAAGGAGTACGAAGTGCGGCGCAACTACATCGTGAAAGCCTTCAACGATCTCGGCCTCCCCTGCCACAAACCCGTGGGCGCATTTTACATCTTCCCGGACATCTCCAGCACCGGGCTGACGAGCCGCGAGTTTTCGCTCGGCCTCCTGCAGCAGAAAAAAGTCGCGTGCGTGCCCGGCGAAGCCTTCGGACAGAGCGGTCAGGGTTTCGTCCGCTGCTGCTACGCCACGAGTCTCGATCAGATCAAGGTGGCGATGGAGCGCGTCGGGGACTTCGTCGCCGAAACAAAGAAGAAAAAAAGCAAATGAACCAGGTCACCAAAGCCGTCCTCCTCGCCGCGGGCAAAGGCACGCGGATGAAGGAACTCACGAACGACATCCCGAAGCCCATGCTGCCCGTGCAGGGCAAGCCGATCCTCCTGCACATCATCGAGGGCTTGAAGGCAGCGGGAGTAACACGCGTCCTGATCGTCGTCGGCTACCGCGCCGATGTGGTGCGCGAGTTCTTCGGCGATGGGAGCCAGTTTGGCCTCGCGGTCGAATACATCGTGCAGGAAGTGCAGGACGGCACCGGACGTGTCGTCGAACTCGCGCGCGACTTCGCTGGCAGCGATCCCTTCGTCCTCAGCTACGGCGACATCCTCGTGAGCCCGGGGAATTACCTTCGCCTCGTGGCCCCGGACAAAGCCGAGGCGCTGATCAGCGTGAAACACAACCCCGGCGAAGTCGCCAAGGGCGGCGCGGTCTTCGTCAACGAACGCTTCGAACTCACCGACCTGCGGGAAAAGCCGGCACCCGGCGAACCGACGAGCCCCTGGTACAACGCCGGCATCTACACCTTTCGTCCGAGCATCTTCGAGTTCACCGCGCGCCTGGAGAAATCACCGCGCGGCGAATACGAACTAACCGACGCGATTCGCGCCCTCGCGCAGAGTGGCCGTCTGGTGCAGGCCTTCGAGCTATCGGGCGACTGGGCCGACGTGCGCGATCCCGCGGTGCTCGCGGAACTCAACGCGAAGTAGCGCGATCAGCGATCTTCGAGCAGGAGATCGCGCGCGGGCCCCTTGGCCGCCAGGCCCGGACGACTGAAGGGCACGGTGACCATCTGCTCGGCGTGCTGGAGGATCACCGCACTGTCGGTGATCTGCTGCACCCGAATCCGAAGTGGCGCGACTTGACCGGCAGGTGCGGCATCTTTCGATCGCGGAGTCTTGAGATACTCGCCTTCCTCGTAGGCGCGGCCATTGATGACGGCGAGCGATGGTGAGCCGAGCAGGATGCTGGTGATCTTGTAGTGATTCGGATCGATCGTGCTTTTCACCACCGCAGGCGCAGCCGCGGTAGGTGGGGCCTGCGTCACGCGTCGGCTCCATCCGATCGGCCAAAAGGGTGCGCGGGTGTCATCCGCCGCAGTGAACGACGAACGATTCTTCAACTCGTAACCTGGGGTCTTCGGAGCCGGCTCTTCGGCGAGGACAGCAAAAGGCAGCAGGGCAGCGACAGCGATGGTGGTGAGTTTCGTGATCATTGTTTGACGAGGTTGTTGACGGTGATGAGGGCGCGCTGCGTTTCCACGTCGTCCACGCTCGGCTCGATGGAGAGACTCGTCACCGCGACGAGCGGCTCGTCGTTCTCAAGCGTCGAGAGCGCGCGTGCATAGCCGATGAAATCCACCTTTGGGAAATCGATCGTCCACGCGATCCGGCGGAATCCCGGCAGATCCTTCTCGGCAGTCTCGTTGTTCAGCTTCGCCGCCACCTTGTCGATACCCTCACGTTTGAAAAGCTCGCTGATCCGGGGCGGAAACCAGGCAACGGGCGCGCCGTCGGGGATCATGGCCTCGACTTGCGGCACGACCTGCGTCTTCCCAGGAGCGGACTGTTCGAGATCCTGCGCGCGTTTGATCTGCTCTTGCGCCTTTTTAATCTCAGGCGAGAGCGAGGCGATGTTCTTGGCGACCGCGTCCTGCTTCTTCAGCTCCGGAAAGAGGAGCATGTCGAAGTAGCTGTACACCACGCCGATCAGCAGCAGGATGCCGAGCGCGAGTTTCTGGATTTCTTCTTTGCCGAGTTTCATGCGTGAGAGAGTTAGCGTTTCCGACGGGGTGCGGCGGCGGCGAGTGCTTCGCCGCCCCAGGTGAGATCCACGGCGATGACGAATGCCGCGGTCGGGAGCTGTTTGCCTTCGAGAGCCACTGGTTCGCTGCCGTCATCGAGAGAGCGGAATTTCGCGGTCACATTGCGATACTTCGTCCCGAGTCGCTCGGCGACGGCGATGCGCAACTCCTCGGCAATGCCGCGTGCGTCGGTCCCGGCGGAAATGCCGTTGATGGTCAGCGTACATTTCTTCGTGATCTCGGACTCGATCTCGCCGCTGATTTTGATGAGCTGCACTTCGCGGGGCACGACGCCCACGAGTTGCTCGAGCAAGGGCGCCCAGTAGAGGCGCTCCTCGATGCGGCGCTCGATGAGTTCGTTCATTTTGATCTTCGCGGCCAATTCCTCCTCCCGCTTCAGCGCGGTCTTGGCCTCGGGGTCGAGTTTGGAGTGCTCCGCCTTCAACCGGTCGAGTTCGGAGTTCAGGCCATGAGATTTCCCGAGCTGGAGGAAATAGTAGCCGGCCATGCACACGGCGATCGCACCCATGCCGTAGAGCGAGAGCTTGAGCGGATCGCGCCGCTTCAGCGCCGCCTGCTTTTGGACTTCGTGGTAGAGATTGAGTCGGAGTGACATGGCTCAGTTTGCTTTCAAAAGTTGTGCTGCCGCTCCACACGCGACGTTCAGATCCATCGCCTCGCTTTCGAGATTCGTCTTGCGGCTGCCCTGGACGCCGTTCTCGCATTTGCCCACCGCGGTCCACGATTCGCAAGGCAGACCGAGTTCCTCACTCATCACCTTGAGCAGGGTCCGCGACTTGGCCGGGCCGCCGGAGACGTGGATGCGCTCGATCCGCTGATCGCGCTGATGTTCGAGGAAGCCGAGGGAGCTTTGGATCTCCCGCACCAGCGCATTCAGGGCGACGCGGGTATATTCGACCATTACTTCGTCTTCATGATCCAGCGCGCTGAAGACCGCCTCGCGCGGTTCATCGGTCAGGCCGATCAACGCCTCGGTGAGCGCGCTGCCGCCAAATTCGATCGTCCGCACCAGCACCAGTTCCCGCTTTACCCCGACCATCATCGTGGAGTTGGTGTGGCCGATATCGACGAGGAAGAAGGCGTTGTTGTTGAAGATTTCCGGGTGGGCGAACTCGAATGCGTTGAAGCTGCAGATCGGGGCGAGCTGCATCACGCTCATCGGCGCGGTGTTCTTCTCAAAAGCGCTGCCAATCTCGTTCACCTGCACGCGGGGCAGGCCGCCGACGAGATACCGCCGCGGGCCGGACTTCCCTTTCTCAGCGGTCGCAGGATCGCCGCCGGCCTCGATCTTGTCGCAATCGAGCACGAATTCTTTGCAATCCTGATTGAGCAGCGCGATGCCGTTCAAGCGGAGCGCATCCCGCAGCAACTCCACCGGCGTCTCCGGTTGTTCGATGATGCGAAGGAGCGCATCGGGGCTGGAGACGGCGACGGCGCACGTCTTGGCGGCGCCGCCCATCTCCTTGAGCAGCAGTTTCAGTTGCTGCGCGAGCTTGTCCGCATCCGTGGCGGGCTCTTTGAGAACCTGGGAAGCGAAATGCGTGATTGCGACCCGGTCGCCGCCCTTTCGCTGGAGCCGTACGGACTTGAGCGAGTAGCGACCGAGATCCACGCCGATGACTGAAGTGGGAGTTTTGGCCATTGCGAACTCCATCCCAAGCAGCCGATGTGCCGGGAATTCTGGAATCTCGGGAATACTCCCGCCCGTAGAGCGAGCATGTCTTTCAGAGTGCTCGCTTCCGATAGCGAGCGGCCTGTCGGGACGCTCGCTCTCCTTTCGCTACGCCAGCAAAGCCCGGACGACTTCGCCGTGCACGTCGGTCAGCCGGAATTCGCGCCCCTGGTACTTAAAAGTCAGCTTTTCGTGATCCAGACCGAGCAGCCGCAGGATCGTGGCGTTGAGGTCGTGAACATGGACCGGATTTTCCACCGGGCTGAATCCGAAATCGTCGGTGCGCCCGTGGGTCACGCCGCCTTTGATTCCGCCACCGGCCATCCAGACGGTGTAGGCATCCTTGTGATGATCGCGACCTGGGTTTGTCGATTTGCCGTCGCCGTCGATACCTTGCGCCAACGGAGTACGGCCAAATTCCGCGCCCCAGATCACCAGCGTGTCATCGAGGAGATTGCGGGCCTTGAGATCCTTGATGAGCGCGGACATGCCCTGATCCACATCGCGGCACTTCGCCGGCAGGCGCGTGGCCAGCCCGGAATGGTGATCCCAGTCCGAGTCGTAGAGTTCCACCACGCGCACGCCACGCTCGATCAGGCGGCGCGCAAACAGACAGTTGTTGGCAAAGGACGCCGCGCCGGGTTTCGCCCCGTAAAGATCTAGCACGGACTGCGGCTCCTGCGCCAGGTCGGCGAGGTCCGGGACGCTGGTCTGCATCCGCGCCGCCATCTCGTACTGGCTGATACGCGTGGCGATCTCGGGATCGCCCACATCCGCGAGCTTGCGCTCATTGAGCGCCTTCACCGCATCGTAGATCCGCCGCCGATCGCTCTGCGTCTGCCCCTTCGGATTGCTGAGGAAAAGCACCGGGTCGCCGCTCGAGCGGAACTGAATGCCTTGATAGACGCTCGGCATGAATCCATTCGCCCACAGCGAAGTACCCGCGCCGCCGGGCGGGCCGGAGAGCAGCACGACATAGGCGGGCAAGTCGCGGTTTGCGGAGCCGAGGCCGTAGGTCACCCACGAGCCAAAGCTCGGCCGCCCTCCGCGCCCAAAGCCGGTGTGCAGGAACATCTGCGCCGGCGCGTGGTTTATCTCGTCGGTGTGCAGCGTCTTCACGATCGCGATGTCGTCCGCGACGGTCGCGAGATGCGGGAGCAGTTCGGACATCTCCTGCCCGCTTTGCCCGTGCCGCGCATAATGGAACTTCGTTCCCGCGAGCTTGAGCTTGCCACCGATGAAGGCGAAGCGCCGGCCCTTGAGCAAAGACTCCGGGCAATCCTCGCCGTTGCGCTTGTTCAGCTCCGGTTTGTTTTCAAAGAGATCGATCTGCGACGGCGCGCCGATCATGTGGAGATAAATGACGCGCTTCGCCCGCGGCCGGAGCATCGGCTTGCGCTGGGCCAGCGGGTCCGCCGGCGCGGCCATGGTCTGCTCGTTCAGCAGCGAAGCCAGCGCGACGGCGCCGAGATTGAGGCCAGAGCGATGGAAAAACTGGCGACGGGAGAAGGTCTGAAGCGGATTCATGGGTCAGCCTTTGGTGATGGTTTCGTCGAGATTCAGCAGCGCGGCGGCGACGGCATACCACGCGGCCAGCTCCGCCGCATCTGCCTGCTTGGAGAGTGCGGCGTCGCCGATGAAATCCTTCGTGCCCCTCGGGTCCGCCGCACGCGCGGATTTTTCGCTGGCGAGCAATTCGCTCAACACCGCGACTTCCTCCGGCCGTGCATCGCGAGCGGTCGCAATCCGGAAAGCGTGCGCGATTCGCTCCTCCGCTGTCGCGCTGGGGCGTTCGTCGAGGATGCGGCGGGCAAAGGCGAGCGCGGCTTCGACATACACGGGGTCGTTCATCAGCGTCAGCGCCTGCAGCGGAGTGTTCGAGCGCGGACGTTTCACGCGGCAGGCCATGCGCGCATTGGCATCGAAGTTCACGAAGCTCGGATACGGCGCGCCCCGCTTCCAGACGACGTAGAGACCGCGGCGGTACTTCGCCTCACCGGGGCTCACTTGATAGTCGTACTTCTGCCCGCCGACTTTCACCCACAGGCCATCGGGCTGATACGGGCGAATCGGCACGCCGCCCTGCGCGAGGCTCAGCAGGCCGGAGATCGCCAGCGCATTGTCGCGGATGCCCTCGGCGTCGAGGCGAAAGCGCGGGCCGCGTGCATACAGGAGATTGCGATCGTCGCGCGCGAGCAGTTCCGGCGAGATCCGCGAAGCCTGCCGATACGTGCGGCTCGTCACGATAGTCTTGAGCAGTTTCTTAAAAGACCAGCCGCCATCCATGAATTCGACGGCAAGCCAGTCGAGCAGCTCGGGATGCGTGGGCAGTTCGCCTTTGATGCCAAAGTCCTCCGGCGTGGTCACGAGCCCGTGTCCGAAAATCTCGGCCCACCAGCGATTCACCGTCACGCGCGCGGCGAGCGGATTCTCCCGGCTCACCAGCCAGCGGGCGAGATCCAGCCGCGTCGGCGTCGGTCCGTCCGCTTTCATCGGATGCAGGATCGCCGGCACGAAGGGTGTAACCGGCGCGCCCGGTGAGCGGAAGTCGCCGCGCTCAAATTCCACGCTCATGCGCGGTTCGGACAGCTCCTGCATCACCAGCGTGGTCGTCGGCTTGACCTTAGCGAGTTCGTTCGTGAGCCGTTGCCTTTCCTTCGCCAGCGCGGCGTGTTCGGCATTTCCGCGCAGACGGAAATCGAGCAGCGTCTGCTGCTGCGCGGCGGTACGCCGATCGGCCGGCCTCTTCAAAATTTTGGTCACGTCGCTGGGGAGCGGCTCCTGCGCGACGTTGCCGGTGATCGCGCTCAGCCGGAGTCGTCCAATCACACGGCCGCCGCCGAAGTTCTGTTCGAGGCGGAATTTCAACACCGTGCCACCGGCATGACCGAGCGGCTGCGCGGTCTCCAAGCTCGCCCAATGCGGCTGATGGAATTGCGGCATGATCGCCCATCCGCCGCGCGGGCCGTTTTCCTCGAGCAGATTCGCCACGGGGAAGTTCGACTGGGAAAAGGAGGCGGTGGCGCGGGTGAAGACGACTGGCCTGGCTTCGCCCGGTCGCGCGGCAGGCGCTGCGGTGACGGTGAAGTTGTTGAGGACGAAATTCGGGCGGTTCTCGTCGCCGCGTCCAGGGCCTTTGCCGGGCAGCGAATCGTCGGTGAGCGCCTCGATCTTGATCGCGCGGATGTCCGCAAGGTCCGTCCGCACCTCGACCACGTAGGTGTCCTTGTCTGGCGCGGGATCGCCGCTGATGAGCACCGACTTATCCGGCTGGATCTCGTCGGTCGCCCCACCGAGCGACTCGAAAGCCGCGACATCGAGGACGTGCTCGACCGGCGCGACGGCGGAGGATTTCACCAACTCCGCCTCCCATTCGGCAGTCGGCCCCGCACTCGCGGCGAGCACGGACATCTTGCGATCGACCCCGGCGACCTCCTCCGCGATTTCGGACCGGCGGGCCTTGAGCGGCGCATCGGCGAGCGGCATCTCGGGTCCGATAAAGCCGATCGAGCCCGGGACATTCGGCCGAGTCCGGTCGGCTTCGAGCGCGGTGTTGTTGAAGAAAGAAAAGAGGCCGTAGTACTCGCGCATCGAGATGGGGTCGTACTTGTGATCGTGGCACTGCGCGCACTCGAGCGCCGCGCCGAGCCAGATCATGCCGAGGGTGTTTACGCGGTCGTGGACTTGATTCACCCGCGTCTCCTCGGGGTCGGAGCCGGCCTCGACATTGGTCGGCGCGCTGCGATTGAAGCCGGTGGCGGTGCGCTGGTCCTCGGTCGCATTCGGCAGCAGGTCGCCGGCGAGCTGCTCGATCGTGAATCGATCGAACGGCATGTCCGCATTGAGCGCCGCGACCACCCAGTCGCGATACGGCCAGAGATCGCGGATGTCGTCGCGCTGAAACCCGTGCGAGTCGGCGTAGCGCGCGTAGTCGAGCCACGGCCGCGCCCACCGCACGCCGAATTGCGGCGAGGCGAGCAGACGATCGACCGCGCTTTCGATTGCCGATTGGCGATTGCCGACGGCCGCTTGGACGAAGTCGTCTACTTCCGCGGGACTCGGGGGCAGGCCGGTGAGATCGAGCGATAGGCGGCGAATGAGCGTCGCCGGGTCCGCTTCCGGGGACGGCGCCAGCTTTTCCTCCGCGAGCTTTCTGAAAATGAAGGCGTCGATCGCGTTGGAGGTGGCGTTCCAATCGGCAATCGGCAATTGCAAATCGGCAATCCGCGGCGCCTCGGGCCGCACCGGTTTCACATACGACCAGTGCTTCGCCGGCTTCACCCCATCCGGCCACACGGCGCCGGCCTCGATCCACGCCTTGATGCGATCGGTCTCGGCCTTGGAGAGCGGTTCGCCAAGGCTCGGCATCACGTCTTCGTGATCCCGCGGCAGCACAATGCGGGCGTAAAGTTCGCTCTTCGCGGCGTCGCCTTTCACGATCACGCCATCGGCGCCGAATGCCTCCTCGCGGACATCGAGCCGAAGATCACCTTTCTGCTTCTTCGCATCGTGGCACTCGAAGCAGGCGCGCTGAAAAATCGGGAAGACGTCGCGGGCGAAATCCACCGCACCGGAAGCGGCAGCGGTGCAGGTCAAGAGCGTGGCGGCTATCAGGTGGAGGGAGCGCATGGATCGCGGAAGCTCATCCCTATACAGTCTGGGCCATTCGTCGCAAACGGTTTGGCAACCGCACGCAGAGGCAGCGCGCAGAGAGTGCGCGTCCACGAGACGGCGTGGCGCCGATGTGGCCGAGCACGGTGCTTCCTCTCGACGCCCGATTACGCCTGGATCAAACAGCGCTATGGCCGGGAGCCGGATTCGTATGGCCGCTTCGTGCTCGACGGAGGCGACGTCGTGAGGGTCTTCATCGATCGCTGCCGGCAGCTGGGGCAGGCGCCTTTCATTTCGTTTCGGCTGAATGACGTGCATCACAAGGAATTCGTGGACCCCCGGGCCGGAGAAATGGCGGGCACCAGCATCGGGATGAGCGTCACGCAGTTCTATGCCGGCTCGCCCAACTTTGATCCTAGTGCCGTGTTGACCATCGCCCTTGCCGAACGGACGGCAGCTTCCCAACATCCGGGCTGTGAAAACTCCCCTGCCGCTTCTCTGCCTGCTGTCCTCCCTGTGCTCCGCTGCGGTCATCGAGGCCGACGTGTGTATCTATGGCGGCACGAGTGGCGGAGTGGCAGCGGCGGTGCAGGCGGCGCG
>JBGSYE010000716.1:0-4061 GCA_041751075.1 Chthoniobacteraceae bacterium | reverse complement strand
CCTTGGGGCTTTTTGCGATGAGTGGATGGGAGGCGGCGGCCGTCCCCCTGCCGCCAGCCTTTAGCCCGATCCCAGGTGCCGAGCGGGTCAAAGCGGTCTCCGCCGACGGTAGCGTGCTCTGCGGCACCGCCCGCCAGAACGAACAGGAGCGCGCGTTTCGATGGGTGAACGGGACGCTGACACTCCTCCCGTTGCGCACGGGATCCTCTGGACCAGCGGACGCCGTGGCGATCTCCGCCGATGGCCGGGTGATCGCGGGATACTCGGGCTACGCCACGCCTTCGTTTGCTCGGTTCCTGGTGCGCTGGGTCGATGGCGGCGCGCCGCAGAGCCTCCAATTGGCCGGAAGCACGGATCAATTCACGATTCAGGGAATTTCAACCGACGGAAGCGTGATTGTCGGTGCGGTGAGGGACGCAGCCTTTCCGAATGGCGAAGTCTTCCGGTGGACGGCTTCGGGAGGCATCGCCGGCCTGGGCACTTTGCCATCCACTCGGTTTGCAACGGTTGTCGCAATGAAATCGGACGGGTCGGTACTGACCGGGCATTGCGACGACATTCCGCCGCCAGGACAGATCTATGCTCCGCGGAGAGCGTGGCAATGGACGGCCGCTTCGGGGCTTCGGGAGCTTCCAGCTCCAGCGGGCTACAATCACACGACGGTGGTCGCGGGCTTCGGTGACGGGACGGCGGTAGGCAGTTGCTACTACGTGACTGCGAATGGATTCCAGGAAACCCGTGAGGACGGATCGCCGGCTCCGCAAGTGCTCGTGCAATGGGATACCTCGGGGGCGCGTTCGCTCCTCCCGCTCCCATCGGGAATTCAGCGTGCGTCCCCGAGCGCAGTTTCACCGGACGGCACGGCCATCCTGGGACGAGACGCCGCGGACACCGTGCTCCGCTGGACCGTCACAGGCGTGGAGGTGCTGGGCAAAGGTGCGCGAGTGCATCAGGCTGCGACCGATGGAACTCACTTGTTCGGCGAGATCGCTAGTGCCGCTTCTTCCGGACCCGCATTCTGGGATTCCTTAAATGGGACGATCGAGCTCAAGGAGTTGCTCATCGAACGCTATGGAGTCGATGCAATTCAAAGGTGGCGGGACGATCTTGGCCCATGGTTTCTGCGCCGGTCTGGAGAAAATCTGTTTCTCATCGGCACGAGCTGGACGCCGGACTTGGGAACGGCAGGGGAGTGGAAGTCCAATCGGCAATCGTGGATCGCCAATTTCCCGGTGCCGACACAGAAACTGCCCGAGCCATTTCCCGGAGACATGCTCGATAAGAGCGCTTCTTTTACCCCATCCGTGAGCTTTCGGGAGCGCTACGAAGAATTCATCGTGACCTACACGGAGCCAGGCATCGACTACGGCGACGGGCTTCCTGAACCTCCGAGGGTTCGTCGCGTTCCCGCCGGTCGCTGGAGCGCGGCGATCACAGTCAAAGCGTCGATCGCGGGTCTGGACCTCGGCAGCATCGGTCCGGATACGCCGGTGCAACTCTTCATCGGGGATTTCGTATTCCGCAAGACCCTCGGAGAGTCGCTCGACTGGGGTCCGGGGAAACGGAAAGCGACCTTCACCCTATCGCACGCCAGACTCATCGTGACATGGACGAGCGACGTCGTGACGTATGCCATGACGGGTGCGGCGGCAGATCGCCTGGGCTTCGAACCCGCGGATCAGGGACTGCCGGCCTTTCACTACGTGGAGCGCTTCGACCGGTTCAGCCTGAACTGGATCGGTTTCCCGCACTACCTCGGCCGCTACCCGGGTTCTCCAAACGCGTTCCGCCAAAACTTCCAAAAGGTGATCGTAGCTTTTGGCGACCGCACCGGCGCGCGCGAAGTGGTGCGTGGTGGGATCACAGGCAGCAAAACGCAAGCAGACAACACCCTCCGCACGATCGAGGTCACTGGACTCGCAGACTATACAGCCCCTGCCATCGCTATTCTGGACCCCCCGGCGAACGCGGTGACATACAGTCCGGAAATTGCCATCCGAGTGAAGACGTTTGCCACGGGCATTTTCCTGCGTGTGAACGGAGGAAGCTGGACCTTGCTGGACTCTGATATTCCCGGCGGTTTCGCAGATGTCACGGGCACATTTGCTTACTATGCAGATTGGTCCAAGCGCCCCACCGGGACCAAGGTTGCCCTGGCGCCCGGACAGAACCTCATCGAGATCAAAGCCATGGACGCGAGCGGAAACGAGTCGGCGCCTGCGGCTCGCAGGGTGACTTACTCGACTCTGGGTGGCGGGTATTCCGGGCTGATTCGTGCAAACGAAACGATCGCAGGTTACTTCGCGCTCTCGACCAATGTTCGCAATACCTTTACCGGACGGGTCATCGTTGGGGCCAATTCTTACGCGGTTTCCGGCTCCTTTGCCCCAGACGGTTCTGCAACGATCCCTTTGCTGCGAGGCCGGGTGGCAGTCGGTTCGCTGACCTTGCAAGCAACGGTTCCCACGGATGGCCGGACGACGATCGCGGGAAGTGTTTCCCTCGATTCCGCGCAGTATTCGCTCGAAGGCGGGCGGGATAAGTCATTTCCAGCGTCTGGATCGTGGGCCCTTTCTTTCCCGGCAAGCGCCTCCATGCTGACGGATGCCGCGATGCCAAAAGGCGCGGGATTTGCACTTCTCAAAGTCTCACAGGCGGGCGCGCGAACCGCCGGGCGCATGGCCGATGGCACCCCTTTTAGCTTCTCCGGGTTGATCGACGCCCACGGTCGCTTTCCCATCTACGCCGCGTTGAAGTATTCGAAGACTGCAACCGGCTTGCTCACTGGCACGGCGGAATTGCAAGGGCTGCCTGCCTTTCCGCGGTCGGCAGCGGGGTCTTTTGTCTGGTCCAAGCCAGCGACGCCCGTCGCTGCGCGGTTTCCGCAGGCTTTTACGGTACCGTTGTCGTGCGGTGGGGGATTGCTCGCGAGAATCCCTTTCGGTGCTGCGCCCCCTGCCGTAGCCGGACCTGCCAAAGGACGTATCGTGAGCGGGACCACGATTCTTTTGGAAAAGGCCGTTTCCTATCAACGGGGCAGAATCGTCGTCACCCAACCCGGGCAAGATCGGATGGCGCTGCGCTTTGCTGGGGGGATTGTTTCAGGCACCGTCAAGCTTCCCGGAGAAGCCAAGCCTTCAAGCATCTTCTCCGTGGCTACCCTCAACGCGGACGACAGCACAACTTGTCGAGGTTTCTGCCTTGGCGTGACGACATCCAATGACTTCGCATTGGCAGCAGACCCGCAGCCATGACTGCGGTGCCAAGCCAAGAGGCGGCACGCTCCTCGCGTGACAACCCGATCCCTCCAACCCGCGACGACCACCGTGCTGCTCGACACCGCCACGACGCGCAAAGTGCGCGATAATGTGCCGATCGGCACCCCGCCCGCCCGCTTCCTCCGCGTGAAAGTGATCGCCGCGCCGTAGTCGCACGAAGGACTTGGCCACCACCGCGCGCGTGCCTCAATATCCCGCCGGCTCGAAGGGCACTGGCGTTGCGGGGGCCGCCACCGGAGGCTGCGGATGCGTGTCGCGGTAGTGCTTCACCGCAGTGCCCACCATGAGGATGAGGATGATCACGGTGATGAAGCGGATTTCGTCGATGCTGAGTCTCATGGCTGGTCCTCAGTGATGCGCTGGAAGCGATAGCGCCCCCGGATTTGCTGGGAGAAGTAGCGGCCCTTCGACTCGGCAGACATCAGCTCGCGATGAATACGCGCCGGCACTGCGAGGTAGCGGTAGATCGCTCCGCTGCGAAACTCGACTTCAAGGACGCTGGCCGCGGGATCGTAGCCGACGCTGGCGAGGCTGGTGGAGGTGACAGGCGTGCGCAGCATCGGGGAGGAAGACGCGCCCGCAGGCAACGGCAGAACCAGAGCCAACGCGGCGCTCAGGGCAAATTGCCTCCTCGTCATGCCCGCGAAAATAGAATGGGCCGGACGCCCGCGGCGAGCGTTTTTCCGTGCTACGCATGGTCCATCTTTTCCATTCCCACACACGGCACGTTGCCGTAGCTGTTCGCGTCATGGATTGGAACCAATGGACGCCGCGCGAGCGGGC
>JBGSYE010000715.1:0-6263 GCA_041751075.1 Chthoniobacteraceae bacterium | reverse complement strand
CGCGCGGCAAGACCGAGAGCGCCTTCACGAGCTGGCAGCACGCGCGCGACGCGGCGGCGGAGATCAAATACGATGGGCTCAACCGGCTCGACGAGATGCTCACCGAGTTTGAGGCGAAGTTCACCGCCCGCGGAGGGAAGGTCTTCTGGGCGAGCAGCGGGGCGCAGGCGCGCGAATACATCCTGAAGCTCGCTGAGGAGAAGGGCGTGAAGTCGATCGTCAAATCGAAGGCGATGACCAGCGAGGAAATCCATCTCAACGACGCGCTGGAGAAGGCCGGCTACGGCGTGATCGAGAGCGACCTCGGAGAATTCATCCAGCAGCTCCTGCACGAGCCGCCGTATCACTTCGTCTTCCCGTGCATGCATCTGAAGCGCGAGGAGATCAGCGCGCTCTTCGAGCGGGAGCTGGGTTCGGCGAAAACGGATTCGCCCGAGGAGCTGACGATGATCGCGCGCCGCTTCATGCGCCGGCACTACATCGAGGCCGACATGGGCATCTCGGGCGGGAACTTCATTGTCGCCGAGACGGGCATGATCTCGATCACCGAAAATGAAGGCAACGCCCGCCTGACCACCGCGCTCCCGAAGATTCACGTCGCACTCGTCGGCATCGAGAAAGTGCTGCCGAAGCTCGCCGACCTCGCGCTTTTCCTCCCGATGCTCGCCACCGCCGGCACCGGCCAGAATCTCACCTGCTACAACTCGATGTACGGCGGCCCGCGCCAGCCGGGCGAGACGGATGGCCCGGAGGAATTCCACGTCGTCCTGCTCGACAACCACCGCACGCGCCTGCTCGCCGATGCCCAGCAGCGCGACGCCCTCGGCTGCATCCGCTGCGGCGCGTGCCTCAATGTGTGCCCCATCTTCAAAAACATCGGCGGCCACGCCTATGGCACCACCTATCAGGGGCCGATCGGCTCCGTGATCACGCCGCACTTCCGCGGCTTGCAGGATTGGAAGCACCTCAGCGGCGCGTCGTCGCTCTGCGGCGCCTGCACCGAAGCGTGCCCGGTGAAAATCGACATCCATCACCATCTCCTCCACAACCGCCGCAACGCCATGCAGGAAAAGCCGCGCTGGTGGGAAAAGGCGGCGTGGATCGGCTTCAAGTGGCTGATGCAAATGCCGACGCTCTACGCCGCCGGCATGCGCCTCGCGCCGCTCGGACAAAAGCTCCTGCCGCTCGTGGCCGGCACGCCGCTCGACCCCACCGCCGCGTGGACGAAGACGCGCGAACTCCCCGAGACCTCGCCCCAGCCCTTCCGTGACTGGATGCGCCAGCGGAAAGGCCCTGCCAAATGAACGGCGACCGCACCGCCATCCTCGGTCGCATCCGCGAAGCCCTGCGCGAGCCCGCGCCGCGGCATCACGACAAACCCGCCGCCGTGCCCGCCGGCTCGCTCACCTCCGCGCCTTTCCGCGAGTGGCTGCCCGCCGTCGAGCCGCTGCCGAAAGATCGCATCGCGCTTTTTGCGAAGCTCTCGGAAATGCTGCGCACGGAATTCGTGGAATGCAGCTCCGTGAAAGCCGCTGGCGATCACATCGCGGGCCTCGCCGAAGCCGGAGCGTGGAAACGCATCGCCCTGCACGCCGGCGAACTCACCGTCGCCGTCGCCGCCGAACTGCCCGCCAACCTGGCGCAGATGAAACTCGAAGCCGGCTACGACAAGCGCGAACTCGAAGCCTGCGACGCCGGCTTCACCGAATGCGAATGCCTCGTCGCGCAGACTGGCAGCGTGTGCGTCACGTCGCCGAGTTCCGGCGGCCGCGCCCTCAGCGTGCTGCCGCCGCATCACATCGCCATCGCGCGCCGCAGCCAGGTTGTCGCCGACCTCACTGCCGCTTACGAGTTACTCGCCGCGAAATACCGCGACCGTTACCCGAGCTTTATCTCTTTCATCACCGGCCCGAGCCGCACCGGCGACATCGAGCGCATCCTCGTCCTCGGCGCGCACGGGCCGAAGAGACTCACAGTGCTCCTGGTGCCGTGAGAGTCCGCAGCCGGCGCGTGCGCGGCGGGCTGAAGACCACATCGCCAACGACCATCCCCGCGCGCACTCCCACAAATTCGTCGTTGGTCATTCCTCCTCTCACGCCGCCTGCACGGCGGCGAGCGCGTGGCGGACGCAGGCGGCGAGCTCCTGGCTGGTGAAGGGCTTGTAGAGCAGATCGCGGAATCCCATGGCGCGCGCCTGCGCGGCGTCGAGCGTGGCGCTGTAGCCGGTGATGAGCACCACGGGCGTCTCCGGCTTTTCCTCCCAGATTTCTCGCGCGACTTCGATGCCGGTGGCATCGAGCATCGTGAGGTCGGTGATCACGAGATCGAACTCGCCTTTCCGAAATGCCGAGAGTGCAGCCTGCGCTTCGGTGAAGACGGTGGCGTGGTAACCGAGGCGCTCGAGCGAGCGGCCGGTGACGCGGGCGACAGCGGCGTCGTCATCGATGAGGAGCACGCGTTCGCCGTGCCCTTCGGGTGCCGTGCGCGCGGGTTCGCGAGGCGCCGCGGAATCCTTTTCGTGAGCCGGGAGGTAAATGTGAAAGGTCGAGCCGTGACCGGGCTCACTCTGGACGGTGACGACGCCGTCGTAGGCCTTGACGATGCCGTGGACTACCGAGAGGCCGAGGCCGGTGCCCGCGCCGAAGTTTTTCGTCGTGAAGAAGGGATCGAAGATGCGTTCGAGCGTGACCTCGTCGATGCCCTTCCCATTGTCGCCAACGCTCAGGTGGACGTAGGGTCCGGGCTGCAGCCCGGGATGGAGTTGCGCGAACTCCCCATCGACGCGGAAGTCGGCCGCTTTGATCGTGATCCGGCCGGCCCGCTGGCCGATGGCGTGGCCGGCATTCTGGAGCAGGTTGGCGAGGATTTGGTGGAGCTGGGTGGGATTGCCAAAAACGGACGAGACGTGCGGCGCGAGTTCGGTGCGCACTTCGATATTCGCCGGCAGGCTGGATTGCGTGAGGCCGATGGCTTCGGCGATGGCCTTTTCAATCTTCAAGGGTTCGCGCGCCGGATCGGCCCGGCTGCTGAAGGCCATGATCTGTTGGGTGAGGCCGCGCCCGCGGGTGGCGGCGCGGGTGATCTCCGCAAAGATCTGCCGGGTCGGGTCGCCCTCCGCGCAGTCCCCGTCGCCGACTTCGGCGAAACCGAGGATGGCGCCGAGGAGGTTATTGAAGTCATGCGCGATGCCGCCGGCGAGGGTGCCGATGGCCTCGAGCTTCTGCGCCTGGCGGAGCTGGCGTTCGAGCCGGGACTTCTCCGCGGCCTGGCGCTCGCGCTCGGCGATGTCTTCGCGCAGGGCGCGGTTCGCGGCTTCGAGATCGAGCATCTTTTTCTCCAGCTTGGCGATGAGGCGCGCGTTGTATTCCTTGAGGTAGATGGCTTCGTCCTCGACCATCTCCCCGGCCACCGCGCGCTGGCGGCCGGCGCTCTCCGCGAGGGTCTCCTGGAGCGCTTTCACAAACTGATCCGGCTCCATGGGCTTGATGAGGAAACGCTCGGCGCCGAGGCCCAGGGCAAAGGCGGCGTCGCGCGGATCGGTGTAGGTCGCGGTGTAGAAAACGAACGGGATGTCGCACAGGCGGGCGTCGCGCTTCAGCTCGCGGCAGAGCTGAAAGCCATCCATGCGCGGCATGAGGATGTCGGAGACGATGAGATCGTATCCGCCGCTCTGGGCGAGGCGCAGGGCCTCCATCCCATCGCTCGCGGAATCGACTTCAAAACCGTGGCCGCGAAGCAGGGCCTCGAGCATGTAAAGGTTTTCCGCTTTGTCATCGACGCTGAGGATTTTCATGGGAGGGGGGAATTAAGTACCAAGAGGCAAGAGCCAGGAGCCAAGTAGGGAGCAGGGGGCAAGGAGAAGAAGCTTCGAGGAAGTGAGCGCGTGATTGGGATGCTTGAGCCTTGAAACTTGAGCCTTGAGACTTTCTTGGAATTTGGAATTTGGCTCTTGGAATTCCCCGTCAGGGCTTGAGGTGCCGCTCGACTTCCGCTGCAAAAGTCTCCGTGGCGATCGGCTTTTCGATGTAGCCGGCGAAGCCCGACGCCAGCGCGCGTTCCCGATCTCCGGCCATCGCGTAGCTGGTCAGCGCGATCAGCGGGATGTCGCGGAGTTCCTCCAGTTCCTTGATGCGGCGGGCGGCTTCGTAGCCGTCCATCTTCGGCATCTGGATGTCCATGAGGATCACGTCGGGCCGCTCGGTCGCCACCGCGAGCAGCGCTTCCTCGCCGTCCGCGGCGTGGCTCACGGAGTAGCCGTGCTGCTCGAGCAGATAGGTCGCAAGATAGCGGTTGGTCGCGTTGTCTTCGACGAGGAGGATCCGGGCACTCATGGATGGGCGGCTCCTGAGATTCTGCGAGGGAGATGAAAAGTGAAGCGCGATCCGACGCCAAACACACTTTCTGCGCCGATCGTTCCTCCCAGCATGGTTACTAGTTTTCGGCAGAGATACAAGCCCAGCCCCGTGCCTTCATAGACGCGGCGCGCGGAGCCATCGACCTGGCGGAAGGCCTCGAAGAGCCGCCCGATCTGCTCGGGCTGGATGCCGATGCCGCTGTCGATCACCGTCACCTCGACGCTCTCGGCGGTCGTGCGCGTCTCGATCCGCACCCAGCCTTTTCCGGTGAATTTGACGGCGTTGCTGGCGAGGTTGAGCAGGATCTGGAAGGTCTTTTTCCGGTCGGTCTCGAGTTCGAGCGCAGGGTCGTCAAGACGGGTCTCGAGGGTGAGTTTTTTCTGCTCCACCTGCGGCTGGAGCAGGTGGACGACTTCCTCGACGACGCTGGCAAAGGCGAAGCGCTCGATGTGCAGATCCATCCGGCCGGACTCGATGCGCGAGAGGTCGAGCAGGTCGTTGATGAGCCCCAGCAAATGCTTTGCGGACGAGTGGACCATGCCGAGCTGGCGGTTCTGCTCCGCATTCAGCGGGCCCGGGAGGCCCTGCCGCAGGATGCCGGTAAAGCCGATGATGGAATTGAGCGGCGTGCGGAGTTCGTGGCTCATGGTCGCGAGGAATTCGCTCTTGAGGCGGTCGAGCTCCTGGAGCCGTTCATTGGCTTCCTCAAGGTCGCGCGTGCGCTCGGCGACCTTGCGCTCGAGGTTGTCGTGCGCCCGCCGCAGGGCCGCCTCCGCCTGCTGGCGGCGCGAGACTTCGAGGCTCAGGGAGATGAGGTCGGCCATCGAGCCGGCGAAGCTCTGCTCGTCAGGCGCCCATTCGCGCGGTTCGCCGATGTGTTCGTGGCAGAGGACGCCCACCATTTTTCCCTGCGAACGGATGGGCGCGTCGAGCATCGCCGCGATGCCGAGCGGGCAGAGGTAGGCGGCGGTGAACTCCGCGGTGCGCGGATCGCTGGAGGCATCGGCCGCGGCGATCGCTCTTTCTTCATCGAGGGCGCGGAAGTAGGAGGGGAATTCCGCCGCCTTCAGTTCGGCGCCGGCGGAGTGGTGGTCTTTCTCGCGTTCGTAGAGATCGGCGCAGCGGAGCACCTTGCGATCTTCGTCGTAAAACCAGGCGCTGGTCCGGCTGGTCTCGAGGGTGCGTCCGGCGATCTCGGTGATCTTGCGCAGAGCTACGGCGAGATCGACCTCGAGCAGATCGGCGTTGCGCGCGTGCATCGAGAGTTCGTCATTCTGGCGGCCGAGCCGGCGCATGGTCGCCCGCTGCGCCTCCTCGGCGGCGAGCCGGCTGGAGATGTCGATCCCGATGCCGAGGACGTGCGAATGCCCGTCCACTTCGAGGCGCAGGCCGGTGACGTAATAGTGCGGGCTGGGGCCGTTGCGGGTCTCGAACTGCACTTCGACGTCGGCCTGTCCATCGGCGAGGCATTTCTGCATGCGCTCGCGGGCGCGGGGCCGGGCGTCCGGGGTGAAGAATTCAAGCGGGTCGAGATTCGAGATTGCCTCCGCCGTGAGGCCGGTCAGCGTTTGGAAGTTCTTATTCCAGCGCACCACTTTGCGGCGCGCGTCGTAGAGGTAAAAGATCCCCGGCATCGACTCGATGAGCTTGTCGGAAAACTCCTCCGCGGCCGCGCGATTCGCCGCCTCCGTGGCATCGCGGAAGACCATCACCAGGCCGCGCACCTCGCCGCTGGCATCGCGGATCGGCGAGCCGCTATCGGAGATCGGGATTTCGGCGCCATCGCGCGCGATGAGCAGGGTTGGGCGCACGATCGTCGTGGGCGCGCCGTCGCGCAGCACGCGCAGTGCGGAATTGCCGAGCGGTTCGCGGGTCGCGCGATCGATGAGTTGCAGCACCTTGGGCAGC
>JBGSYE010000714.1:0-2306 GCA_041751075.1 Chthoniobacteraceae bacterium | reverse complement strand
GATCGAGGCCGAGGTCGATGCCCATCTTGAGCTGCAAGTTCGGCATCACGGTGATGAGGTTGCAATTCCCCACGCGCTCGCCGTAGCCATTGATGGTGCCCTGCACCTGCACGGCCCCCGCCCGCACCGCGGCGAGCGCATTGGCCACGCCCACGCCGCCGTCATTATGGGTGTGGATACCCACCGGTTTGCCGAGCGCGGCGATGACTTCGCGCGTCGCCTTCTCGACGAACTCCGGCAGCGCGCCACCATTCGTCTCACACAGCACCACCAGGTCCGCGCCCGCATCGCTCGCCGCCTGCACCGTCTTCAGCGAATACGCCGGGTCCTCCGCATAGCTGTCGAAGAAATGTTCCGCGTCGTACAGCACCTCGCGCCCTTTGCTTTTCAAGTAACGCACGGTGTCCGCGATCATCGCGAGGTTTTCCTCCAGCGAGACTTGGAAGACTTCCGTGACGTGCAGCGCCCAAGTCTTGCCGACGACGGTAACGGCGGGCGTCTGCGCATCAAGGAGCATCTGCACCTGCGGATCGTCCTCCACCTTGATCTTGCCGCGGCGCGTCATGCCGAACGCGGTGATCTTCGCGTGCTTCCAGGTGCGGGTCGCCGCTTCCTGGAAAAATGCCGCGTCCTTCGGGTTCGAACCCGGCCAGCCGCCCTCGATGTAATGCACGCCGAACACGTCCAGCTTTTCGGCCACGCGAATCTTATCGAGGACCGAAAACGAAATGCCGGTCCCTTGCGTGCCGTCGCGCAGGGTGGTGTCGTAGATGGTGACTCGTGGCGTGCTCATAAAAAATGGGCCGCATAGTTAGCGCCGTTGCGCGCACGCCGCAAGGGCCGGGGGAGCGCACCTTTTCCCCTTGGGTGCGATTGAAAGTGGGGCCACGATCGGCTGGGCGTTCTGGGGGTAGGGCGGGTGTTTCACCCGCCGTGTCGGATGTTCCGCCCGGCACCGCAAGCGCAGAACGAGCGTTCATTGCGAACGCGCGTCGGAGGATATTCGAGGTGGCGGGTAGGATACCCGCCACGGCGGGTGGAACACCCGCCCTACCCATGCGCTTCGCGCTCTTGGCCCCACTTCCAATCACACCTTTTCCCCTCGGCCGTCTTGGGTTTGGCGGGATGGCCTCCCACCGGCCGGGTGGTTGGCGGGGCCGCTTCCCGCCGGTGCGCGCGGCGCTGGATTTGCGGCGGAGTTCGTGCAAGCTCCGCGCTTCGCATGAGCGCCATCGAGACCCGCGACCTCACGAAGGTCTATCGCATTTACAAAAAGGCTCCTGGCTTGATGGGCGCAATCAAGGGCCTCGGCCGACGCGAGTATGAAGACGTGCGCGCGGCGGAAGGCGTCACGTTTTCGATCGAGGAAGGCGAGTTCGTCGGGTTTCTCGGACCGAATGGGGCGGGGAAGACGACGGTGCTGAAGATGCTGTCCGGATTGCTGAATCCGACGAGCGGGTCGGCGAAGGTGCTGGGCTTCACGCCGTGGGAGCGCAAGGACGCGATGAAGCGGCAGTTTTCGCTGCTCATGGGGCAGAAGAACGCGCTCTGGTGGGATCTGCCGGCGCGCGAATCGCTGGAGCTGAATCGCGCGATTTATGGGATCGATCCGGCGCGGTTCCGGCAGATCGTGGGCGGGCTCACGGAGTTGCTCGACGTGACGGACAAGCTCGATGTGATGGTGCGCGAATTGAGCCTCGGCGAGCGGATGAAGATGGAGCTGATCGCGGCGCTTCTGCATTCGCCGAAGGTGCTGTTTCTCGATGAGCCGACGATCGGACTCGACGTGACTTCGCAGAAAAAAGTGCGGGAGTTTTTGCGCCGCTACAATGCGGACCAACAGATCGTAACGATGCTCACCAGCCACTACATGCAGGACATCGAGGAGCTGTGCCAGCGCGTGATCATCATCGACCACGGGCGCATTTTTTTCGACGGGCCGCTGGAGTCGATCATCGACCGCTTTGCCACGCACAAGATTCTCGACCTCACGTTTGGGGTGCCGACCGCGATCGACTTCGCCGCGTTTGGCGAAGTGCTGGAAAAGACGGCGCAGACGGTGCGGCTCAAAGTCACGCGCGCGAAGGTCACCGAGACCTGCCGCGAGCTGCTGACCGATTGCCAAGTGACGGACATCAGCGTGCAGGAGCCGCCGGTCGAGGAGGTGATCCGCCAGCTCTTTGGCGAGCACGCGGAGTCGCGCGCGGTCGCCGCGGCCAGCGCGACGAAGTGACGGGAGGCGGCCGCGCGATCAGGTGCGGCGCAGCGCGGCTTTGAGTTCCTGCGCGTAGGCGGGGTTCGTCTCG
>JBGSYE010000713.1:0-4186 GCA_041751075.1 Chthoniobacteraceae bacterium | reverse complement strand
CAGGGGGGCTTGCTTGCCGAATGTGAAGCGGGTGCGCTCCAGCGCGTCGTGGCCTGGCAGATCGCAGAGGAAATGAAGCGCAGGAAAATCTCACGCGCGAAGCTGGCCAGTCGCATGAAGACGAGCCGTGCCGCGTTGGATCGCCTGTTCGTGGAGAATGAACCGACCGTGACGCTGCAACTCCTGGAGCGTGCTGCCCTCGCCCTGGGGCGCCGATTGAAAGTCGAGTTGACGTAACGGCGCGGGAAGATTCGCCACCCCGACACGCGACTGTTAGACAGCCGGCATGAAAGTCGCGCCCTCCGCCTCCCTCGTCGCGTGTGCCCTCGGTCTCGCTGCTAGGCCAGGTTTCCGGCTGGCAGCGTCACCTTCGACCATGCGCTCATCATGCGCGACCTCAGCCACCAATGGCACCAGGAGGCCGACATTCTTCTACCAACCCAACCGCTATTTAATCCGGCAATGTGATAGCGCCAAGAGTCCACCGCCTTCACGCAGGTGCAGTGCGGCGCTGTCATATTGCCGGATTAATAACCTGATGCGCGTCGAAATCGACCGGGCATCTCGATCACTGCTTCCGCCACCCCAAATCCAATGATCTCCCCCCATTCCATCGCACTCCGTTTCCTCGCTGCCGGCATGTTTTTGCCCGGCGTTTTGTTCGCTCAAAATGCCGCCTCTGGCTTGGTCGTTCCGCGTGATGTGTTGCAGCGTGAAGTCGCCAAGGAGCAGGAAAGTCTGCTGCAACTTTATCGCGAACTCCACGCTTCGCCGGAACTCTCGTTTCAGGAAGAGGAGACCAGCGTCCGCATGGCGCAGGAGATTCGCGCGGCGGGCTGGGAGGTCACGGAGAAAGTCGGTGGCTGGGGTGTCGTCGCGGTGCTGCGAAACGGGCCGGGGAAGACGGTGCTTGTTCGGACCGATCTCGATGCGTTGCCCGTGCGCGAGATCACCGGCCTGCCGTATGCGAGCAAGGTGCGCACGAAGGATGAGCAAGGCCGCGACGTGTGGGTGATGCATGCGTGCGGGCACGATGTCCACATGGCCTGCTGGGTCGGCACGGCGCGCGTCCTCACCGCCTTGAAGGACCGATGGAGCGGCACGCTCGTCTTCATCGGCCAGCCCGCGGAGGAGCGGGGCGCGGGCGCGGAGGCGATGTTGAAAGACGGGCTCTTCTCCCGCTTTCCCAAGCCCGATCTCTGCCTCGCGCTGCACGACAACTCCGACATTCCCGCCGGCAAACTCGGCGTCACCAGCGGGCCGGCGATGGCAAATGTGGACAGCGTCGATATCGTCGTGCGCGGCGTGGGCGGACATGGCGCGATGCCGGACAAGACAAAGGACCCCATCGTGCTCGCCTCGCAGATCGTGCTCGCACTCCAGACCATCGACAGCCGCGAGATTTCACCGATCGAGCCAGTGGTCGTCACCGTCGGATCGATCCACGGAGGCACGAAGCACAACATCATCCCCGACGAAGTGCGCCTCCAACTCACGGTGCGCAGCTTCAGCATGGAGACCCGCGAAAAGGTGCTCGCGGCGATCGCCCGCATCGCCAGGGGACAGGCGATCTCGGCGGGGCTGCCGGAGAATCTGCTGCCGGAAGTGAAGACCTCGACCACCGAGTTCACACCGGTGCTCCACAACGATCCGAAACTCACCGAGCGCCTCCGCGGACTTTTCGGCGAACTCTACGGCGCGGAGAATGTCGTCGAACGCAAGCCGATGATGGGCGGCGAGGATTTCAGTCGTTATGGGATGACGGAGGA
Source organism: Chthoniobacteraceae bacterium (assembly GCA_041751075.1). Taxonomy (GTDB): domain Bacteria; phylum Verrucomicrobiota; class Verrucomicrobiia; order Chthoniobacterales; family Chthoniobacteraceae; genus JANNXQ01. The sequence continues at coordinate 2,417 of JBGSYE010000713.1, read as the reverse complement.
CAAGATCCCGATATGCCTCTTCTGGCTCGGCGCGCAGCCGGCTTCGGTGATCGAGGAATCGAAGAAGCGCGGCGAACCCACGCCCGGGCTGCACTCGCCGTTCTTTTATCCCGACATCGAGATTGCGCTGCCCATCGGCGTCACCGCAATGAGTGCTGCGGTGCTCGACGCCATGGGGAAGTGAGCGGGAAAGTCACTCGGACCTTCAGTCCGCGATCGGTGAGGTTCGCAGACTGAAAGTCTGCGCCACTTTTCACCGCCACTTAACCGCGATTCGTCACACGACCATCCTGTGCTGACAGAGTGCGGAGACTCGCGGCACCTGCGCACACGCGGAGGCGAATCTGGTAGCGCCGGCTTTCGCCGGGATCGAGACACTGCTCCGCGAGTGGATGCGAATCACGTTGGCTTCCGAGGAGCGAACCAGCGAAGGGTTCGAGGCCCGCGACGTAGCTACCGTGCGGACCGTAGTGCTGCCAGTTCGCCATCCGCGGCAGCGCCTTTCGCGGGTAGGAAATCTGCACGCCGAGGCTGAGCGCATCGTTGATGAGGCCGATGTGGCACCAGCCGTCGCGACCGGCTTCGGTCTCGACGATCAGGCCGCGCTCTCCCGCGCCGGCATGTTCGAGGAGCGGATCGGGGACGCGCTTGAGCCGCTTCATCGCGGCAGCGGAGAGCGGCTGCACGATGTCTTCGCCTGGCGGCGGTGGGACGGTCCAGTACTCGGCGCGCCCGCTGTAGATGAAGCGCGCGCCGCGATCTAGCAGTGGGTAGCCGAGATTGCAGTGGTAGAGCCAGTGATGCGCGACGCGCGTGTCGCCGCGATTGGTCACCTCGTCTTCGATGACGATCTCTGGCACGCCGAGCGTGCAGCGGATGGTGCGGCGAATCTCAAACACCGGGCCAAACATCCGTGCGTCGCGCACGACGAGCCCGAGTTCCATGTCGTGGCGCCCGCGGTGGGGGTCGGGATTGCGCAGGGTCTCGATCGTCGCGGGCTGGCTCGAGTAGTGGCCGTGGAGCGAAGTCTTCACGCCATCTTCCTCTCGCGGGCCGCCCATGTAGTGCGGGCCGCAGGTGGTCACGAGGCCGCCGGCCCAGCCTTGCAGCCACTCCGCGCCGGAGTGATACGCGTGACTCGGCGGCAGCAGCCCGACAGGCGTGAGATACGCGAGGCCGTGTTGGTTGAAGGAGGCGTCGATGATGTCGCCGCCGCGATCCAGCGCCACGGTAAAGCGCAGGCCCGCGCCGGTGTCGAAGAGCGCCACGCGCACTGGCTGCTCTCCGAGCGTGCCCGTGCGGATACCGCCGATCTGGTGGACGTTCTCAAACTTCGCGACGTCGAGCGGCGGCGCTGTGGGTTTCAGTTTCGCTTTCATCGGTGGCGTCGGTTCACCACGGCGGGAGCGCCATCGTTCCGCCATCGAGCACGATGGAGGTGGCGTTGATGTACTCCGCTTCGTCGCTGAGGAGAAAGGCGGCGGTGTGGGCGATGTCCTGTGGCTGGCCGAGCCGGCGCACGGGGATTCGGCGCGCGACTTCGGCGTAAAGCTCCGCCACCGGTTTGTCCCAGCCTTCGCATGTCGCTGCGAGCATCGGCGTATCGATGGTGCCGGGGCTGATGCCGACGACGCGCACCTTGCCCGCGTGATCCACGGCGAGGCAGCGGATCATGGCTTCGAGCGCGGCCTTCGATGCGCAGTAGAGCGCGTGCGCGGGGAAGCCGATGTGCGCGGCCACCGAAGTGGTGATGAGGATCACGCCTTTGCCCTGCGCCTCCATCACGGGCACGACATGCTTCGCCGTCCAGAAGACGCTCTTCACATTCACGCTCATCACTTTCTCCCACACGGCTTCGTCGAAATCGGTCGCCTTGCCTTTGGCCCACACGCCGGCATTGCAGTGCACGCCGTCGATGCGCCCGTAATGCTCAATCGCTCGCTCGACGAGTTCCTTTACGCTTGCCTCGCGGGAGACATCCGTGAAGACGAAACGCACATCGTGGCCTGCCGCGCGCAATTCCGCTTCGAGCGTGTCGCCGCGCTCCTGCTGATTCGACGCCATCACCACGCGCGCGCCCAGCGAGGCAAAGTGCCGCGCGCAACCTTCGCCGATGCCCGAGGTGCCGCCGGTGACGAGGAGGACTTTCTGCTGGAGCGACGCGTTCATCGTGGTCGGAGAAGCTGTGCGAGGGCGGCGGTGGCCCAGGCGGTGGCGGCGGTGGAGATGAACTGGTGTTCGCCATGCGGGTCGCCGTTGTCGAAGTAAGGCTGCGCCTTGTTTTTCACGCGCGATTCGACCAGCCACGAGCCATCGGCGAGCTGCGTCCGGAGCAGGTAGTCCCGCGCGCTTTGCGCGGCGGGGTCATCCGGTGCGGTGCCGCTTTTGCAGAGCATGAAAAGCGTCTGCGCGGTCGA
>JBGSYE010000712.1:0-2638 GCA_041751075.1 Chthoniobacteraceae bacterium | reverse complement strand
GGGCGGAGGACGGTAGCCACCCACCGCGATTCGCCCGCCCGATGCGAGCGACGGTCATAGACCGCCGCTACAGACTCAGATCTCCACCCACGAGCCGGGGGTCGGCACGGGGTAGCGGCCTTCCTTGTCGGCTTTGATCGGGGCTTCGCTTTCGAGCGTCAGCGTGTCGGTGCCGGGGAAGAACTGGAAGTTCGACGCCATGGCTTCGTCCCAGGTGATAACGCGGCCCATGTGGATCGCGGCGCGGCCCATGATGTCGGCGAGATTGGAGAGCGCGGCGCGCTTGGCCTGGTTGAAGGGTTTGTTATTGCGGATCGCGTCGAGGAAGTCGGTCCACTGCTCGTGGTAAGGCGTGTTCTTCTCGTCGGGCGCGGCCCAGGCGATGTTGTCAGGGGTGCAGCGCTGGTCTTTGAAGATGCGGACGGTGCCGGCGTGGATGTTGCCGGAGAATTGCGCGGCGCATTTCGTGCCGTGGACGTAGGTGGCGAATTCCGCGTAGGTCTTCGGGATGTAGCGCACCACGTCGTAGGCTTTGCTCCCGTTCGGGAAGGTCCACTCGGCGGAGAAGGAGTCGAGATTCTGGCTGCAATCGGTGCTGCCCGCGACGCGACCACCGACGCCGTGCGCGGTCACCGGCCAGGCATCGTGCAGCCAGCAGAGTTCGTCGATCTGGTGGATATCCATCTCGGCGTAGAGGCCGCCGGAGACCCAGAGGAACTTGGTGAAGTTGCGGAGCTGCCATTCGAGATCGGTGGTCTCCGGGGGCTTCGGACGCAGCGGTCCGCTCGGGCCCATCCGATAGGCGCGCGTAAAGAGGATTTCGCCGAGTTCGCCGGCCTGGATGCGCTTGATGAGCTCCTGCCGATTCCGCGAATGCCGGCACATGAGCCCTGCCGCGATCTTCAGCCCTTTCTTTTCCGCGGCTTCCCCCGCGGCGATGATGCGACGCACGCCGGGAGGATCGGCGGCGAAGGATTTCTCCATGAAAACGTTCACGCCTTTCTGCACGGCGTACTCGAGCTGTTGCGGACGGAAGCCGGCGTAGCCCGTGAGCATCGCCACGTCGCCAGTGCCGGGGCGCAGTGTGTCGATGGCGTGCTTGAAGGCGTCGAAGCCGATGAACTGCCGATCCGATGGCACGTCGAAACGCGCTCCGAGCTTCGTGCCGAGCACGCCGTGCGCGCTGCGCAGCCGGTTCTCGAAGAGATCGGCCATCGCCCACATCTTCGTGGTGCTGCCCGTGGCCTCCATCGCATTCACCACCGCGCCGCTCCCGCGATTGCCACTGCCGATGAGTGCGAGGCGGACTTCATCGCTGCCCGCGGCGTGGACATGAGGAAGCGTGACTCCAGCCAGCGCGGTGCCGGCGACGATTTTTCCAGACTGTGCGAGGAAGGCGCGGCGGGAGGAGTGTGGTGCAGGCTGTTTGGAGGCAGGGGGGAGATGATTCATAAGGTGTTTTGATTACCTGCGCCGCCCCTCCGCTGTTAATGCAAATCATGAATCTTCGTCTCTTCGCCGACGGCGCTGCCGAAGTCATCCCCCGGCTCGGGATCGGGATTGGGGAGCGTCGCCACGGGTTCTCGGCGAGCACGATCCCGTACTCGCGAAACCCACGACGGAGGCGGCGAGAATCATCCAGAGGTCGTAGAGCCGTTTGCTGAGTTTGCGATGGAGGGGAGGCGCAGGTCCGGCGCTCTTTGCGTGAAGGCTGCCGCTTTTCGCGGTCACAAGGCCACTTCTTCTCCGGTCGGGAGCACGCGACCACGGGGCGCGGGCATTTCCGACAATTGCACCGCATCCGCCTCTTCGATGCCCTCGAGGAAGGCTTTGCAAATGCGATGCATGCCATCGAGCACGTCGCCGGTGGGAGAGAGGATGATCGGGTAAGTGAGGTCGGCGGCGAAGATGTCGCGCGCGTGTTCGGCGACGGCGCGGCAGGTGGGGCGGATGTCCAGCGGGCCGCCGAACCACCGCACGTCGTCGAGGCCGGGAAGATCGCGCGTGCGAACTTTCCTCATCGGGAGTTCGGCCGCAGCGCTCCAGAGCTGTTCCATGCGCCAGAAATGCATGGACCCATCCGGCAGCGGCTCGGAGCAGAGCCGCCGCCCGGCGGCGCGTTCGTTGCGATTCGACTGCGTGGGTTCATTCATTGGCGGCTTTCCGGTTTGCGTCGTATTCCGCCCAGACCTCCGCGACGGGACGGAAGCCTTCCTGGTCGTAGCCGATGCGCTTCGGCGTCGGATCGCTGCGCTTGTCGATATCGACCCAGCCGGAGTCGGCCTGCTCGGGCGACATGTAGAGCGGCGTGCGGATCATCTCCCCGCGCGCAAAATTCCGCGCGCTATCGACCCTCCTCGATCGCGTGGTGCAGCCAGGCGCGGGCGTAGGCCCAATCGCGCTTCGCGGTCGGCACCGAGATGCCCAGCGCTTCCGCCGCCTCCTCAAAGGAAAGGCCCGCGAAGTAGCGCAGCTTCACCAGTTCGGCTTTGCGCGCGTCGTGCTGTGCGAGGGCCTCGAGGGCTTCGTGCACCGCGAGCATTTCCCCGGCGTCCGCGAGCGGCGCGGCGATCTCCATCTCCTCGAGCGCGCAATGCTCGGCCCCCGCGCCGTGGATGGCGCGCTGCCGGCGCCGCGC
>JBGSYE010000711.1:0-2476 GCA_041751075.1 Chthoniobacteraceae bacterium | reverse complement strand
ATCCCTTCCTGAACCCGAATGCCGCCGGCGCGGAGCACTTCTGCCCCGCCGCGCTCACCGCCGACGAGACGCAGCGGGTGCAGGACTCCGCGCTCGCCGCGCATCGCGCGCTCGACCTCGAGGTGTACTCCCGCGCCGATGTGCTCCTCGACGCACACGGCCAGCCTTTCGTCCTCGAGATCAATACGATCCCCGGCATGACTCCCGCCAGCCTTCTCCCCGAGGCGGCGGCCGTCGTCGGCATCAGCTATCCGGAGCTTTGCCGCCGCATCATCGAGCTGTCGCTCGCGCGCCGCCCATGAAGAAGCCGGCAAATTCCAAGGGCGGAAACAAGAAGCTGCACAAGCGGCCGCACGTGCTCGACGTGACGCTCACGCAGCACAAGGAACGGGCGAGGCGCGCGCGCGCGACCTTCCGCCGCGTCTTCGGCGCGATCCTGCTCATTGGGCTCGTCGTCGGCTCCTACGTCGGCGGCCAGGAGGCGCTCCGGCGTTTCCTCTGGGAGAATCCCGACTACGTGCTCAGTGAAATCGTCTTTCGGACCGACGGCACGCTGCTGCGCGACGACGTCATCGAGCACGCCGGACTCGTCGAGGGGCGGAACATCTTCCGGCTCGAGCTGGCGAATGTACGCAGGCTCATCTCCGAACTGCCGCAGGTCGAGCGGGTGGAAGTCGAGCGGCATCTCCCGAACCGCGTGACGGTGAACATCGTCGAGCGCAAGCCCATCGCATGGGTGACGAATCGCGGGGACGAAGATCCGACGCAGTCGCCGAAGGCCTACCTGATCGACGCGCGGGCGATTCCGATGAAGCCGCGCAGCAAGCTCCAGCAGTTCATGCATCTGCCGATCATCTGCGGTTTCCCGATCGAGAATCTCGCCGACGGCCAGCGCGTCACAAACTACGAAGTGCTCGCCGCGCTCGATCTCATCCGCCTCAACGAAGGAAATACCCGCTGGCAGATCTGGACCATCGACGTGCGGAGCGGCTACTCGCTGCTCGTCACCGACATCCGGCGCGTGCAGTTCCTCTTCCATCTCGACCATCTCGAGCGCCAGGTGGACCGGCTGCACAAGCTTTTCACCGTCATCGGCGCCGAGCGGCAGAAGCAATTGCGGACGGTGAATCTCTTCGGCGAGCGCAACACCTACGTGGTGTACCGCCCGCTCGAAGAACCCGAGCCGGATGCCTCGGCAGTGGTGCCCGTGAGCAATAAGCTGCGCGAGCCATCGAAGCCGGCGCCTCCGGCGAAGACCACGCCGGCGGCCAAAGCCACGCCGGCTCCGAAAAAGTCCGCCAGTTCTTCCAAAAGAGCGTCCACTCCCGAGCCCACGCCGCGCAAAGCTTCCGCAGTCGATCCAATCAAAAAACCGTTCAACTCCAATGGGCAAAGATAACCTCTTCGTAGGACTCGAAATCGGGACCTCGAAAATCTGCGTCGCGGTCGGCGAAAGCCGCAGCGACGGAACTGTGAAAATCCTCGGCGTCGGCGAAGAGCCGTCGCGCGGCGTTCGCAAAGGCGAGATCGTCGATTTCGAAACCGCCGGAAAATGCATCCGCTCGGCGCTCGCCTTTGCCGAGGAAAAGAGCGACGTCGCCATCGGCGCAGTCTATCTGGCCGTCACCGGCAGCCACATCCAGTGCTTCAATAACCGCGGCGCGATCAGCATCCCCGAGGAGCGCGACGAGATTTGCGACGACGACTTCGACGAGGTGCAGGCGAGCGCGCGCGAGGTCAGCATCCCCGCGCCGAACGTTTTCATCCACTCGCTGCTCCAGCATTACTACGTCGATGGCCAGGACGGCGTGCTGAACCCCATCGGCATGTGCGGACGCCGGCTCGAGGCGGATTTCCACATCATCCACGGCGTCGCGAATCGAGTGAAAAACAGCGTGCGCTGCGTGAAGGAAGTCGGCCCGGAAGTGATCGACGTGGTCTTCTCGCCGCTCGCCACCGCGCAGGTCGTGCTCGATGTGAACCAAAAGGGACTGGGCGCGCTCGTCATCGACATGGGCGGCGGCACTACGGACTTCGTCGTCTATGTGAATGGCGCGGTGAAGGTGAGCGGCTGCGTGCCGATCGGCGGCGATCACATCACCAACGACATCTCGCTCGGCCTCCGCATTCCCATCAACCGCGCCGAAAAACTGAAGCGCGAGGAAGGCAGCGTAACCATCGGCGAGAGCCGGCCCGGCGAGATGATCGTGCTCAAGGATGAGACGGGCTTTGCGGGCCGGGAGATCGAGCGCGAGATGCTGAATTCCATCATTCATTGCCGCGTGCGCGAGACTCTCGAACTGCTCAGGAGCCAGCTCGACGAGGCGGGCATCGGTGTCGAGTACCTCGGCGCCGGACTCATGCTCACCGGCGGCTGCAGCCTGCTCGATGGCATCCGCGAACTCGCGGAGGAAATCTTCGGACTCCAGGCGCACCTCACTCATGCGCAGACGGTCTCGGGCAATATCTCCGCCTT